>CALVVD010000033.1 GCA_944363745.1 uncultured Bacilli bacterium
GCGTTGTCTACTGTGGGCTTTACCCAATTGAGACTAATCAGTTTGAAGAGTTAAGAGATTCACTTGCTAAACTAAAACTAAATGATGCAGCGTTAGTCTATGAACCTGAAACATCAGTGGCTTTAGGTTTTGGTTTTAGAACAGGCTTTTTAGGACTATTACATATGGAAGTAACAATAGAGAGAATTAAGCGAGAATTTAATATCGATGTTATTGCCACAACTCCATCTGTTATTTATAAAGTAACTCTTACTGATGGTTCCACTATCGAAGTAGATGCTCCTAATAAAATGCCTCCTAAAGTTAAGATAAAAGAAATAAAAGAGCCTTTTGTTAAGACATCTATTTATACTCCAAAAGATTATATCGGACCACTAATGGAATTATGTCAAGATAAAAGAGGCACATTTATTAATATGAATTATTTAGATGATACTAGAGTTTGCCTTATCTATAAACTACCTCTATCAGAAATAGTCTATGACTTCTTTGATAAATTAAAATCAATTACTAAAGGTTATGCCTCATTTGACTATGAAGTAACAGGGTATGAAGCTAGTGACTTAGTAAAATTAGATATTATGTTAAATGGCGAAGTAGTAGATGCTCTTAGTATGATAGTTCATAAAGACTTTGCCTATAATCGTGGTAAATTAATAGTTCATAGATTAAAAGATGTAATACCAAGACAACTATTTGAAGTACCAGTACAAGCTTCTATTGGTACTAAAGTAATCGCTAGAACTGATATTAAAGCCTTAAGAAAAGATGTCCTTGCCAAATGTTATGGCGGTGATATTACTCGTAAGAAAAAACTACTTGAAAAGCAAAAAGAAGGTAAAAAGAAGATGAAACAAATAGGTAGTGTAGAAGTACCACCTGATGCTTTTCTAGCCATATTAAGTACTAAAGAAAATTAGAGTTGTAATTAACTCTATTTTTTGTTAGAATTCTCTAGGAGAGTGATTTAATGACTGAGTTAATGCAAATATTAGGAATATTTTTAGAAGGATTAATCTCCTTTTTCTCACCTTGTGTTATTCCTTTAATACCTTTATATATGGGCTACCTTGCTACTAACGCTAAAGAGATAGATAAAGATGGCAATGTTACTTATAAAAAGAAAGTAGTTCTAATCTATACCTTATTCTTTATCTTAGGAATATCTATGGCTTTCTTTATATTAGGACTATCTTTTACAGGACTTGGTCTATTCTTTAAAGATAATAGAAAAATATTCTTAGAAGTAGGGGGCATCTTAATCGTAATTTTAGGACTATTCCAACTTGGCGTCTTAAAAGTAGATTTTCTAAATAAAGAAAAGAAATTAAAGATTAATTTTAATCCCAATAAAATGACTAAAAAAACAGCTTTCCTAATGGGCTTTATCTTTTCTTTCGCTTGGACTCCTTGTGTAGGACCAGCCTTATCATCAACCCTAATCATGGCATCTACTGCAAGTACCGCTTTACTAGGTAATATTTTTGTTTTAGTATATGCCTTAGGTTTTTTACTACCTTTTATAATATTAGGACTCTTTACTACTAAAGTCTTAAATGTAATTAAAAGAAAACAAAATATCTTAAACTATGTTGTTAAATTAGGAGCCTTAATTATTATTTTCATGGGAATCTTTGTATCTTATACTGGTTTTACTATGGAAAACATTAAAGATAAAGAGACAGTAACTAGTACTGGTAAAGTAGAACTAGGAACACCTATTAACTTTACTCTAAAAGATCAATCTGGTAACACTCATACTTTAGATGACTATATAGGTAAAACTATCATCTTACATTTCTATGCTATTGACTGTTTTTCTTGTTTAGATGAATTACCTAATATTGAAAAAATATACAATGACTATAACCAAAATAAAGATGATGTTATTATTTTGGGAATCGCTAATACTTCTCGTAATCCTAAAAAAGATATAATAAATTTCTTAAAGAAAAATAATTATACTTTTACATCATTAATGGCAAAGAATAAATTATTTATAAAATATTATATAACAACCTATCCTAATACCTATATAATAAACTCTAATGGTAATATCACTTTTACATCTTTTGGAAGTCTATCTTATGAAAGATTAAAAGAAGAAATAGAAAAAGTAAGAAATTAGACTCTTTAAAAAAAGTCTTTTTTCTTATATACTATTATAGAGGGATAGAAATGAATAGTAGAATTGAATTAAATAAAGATAAACAAAAAGATATTGATAAAGAAAAGCAAAATGAGAAAATAAAAAAGATAGTTAAAAGAATAGTATTAGTTATATTCATAATATTTATGATTTCTTTTCTATCAATATTATATATAATTAAAATAGGAACTACTAGTATCATAGTTAATGAAGAAGCAATTACAAATTCTAAAATAACTGATGATTTAACAGGATTAAAAGTAATACAATTTGGAGATTTACACTATGATAATAATGATATTTTAAAAGATGCAGTTAATACCATTAATAAAAGAAATCCAGATTTAATTTTATTTACTGGAGATTTATTGAGTAATGTTGAATTAACTACTACTAGTAGAAAAAAGCTAGTTAATGAATTAAAAAAATTAAAAGCTAACTTAGGAAAATATGCTGTTTTAGGAGAATATGATAATGATGAAGCTTTATCAATTTTAATAGACTGTGGTTTTACTGTTTTAGATGATAGTAATGAACTTATTTATAATAATGGCAATACTCCTTTAATGTTAGTTGGCTTAAATACTAATAATGAGGTAATAGACTATTCTAAAGCTTTTACTAATTATAATGCTAATACTTATACTATAGTAATGTTTCATAAACCTGATTATATAGATGATTTTATTGCTAATTATCAAGTTGATCTAGCTTTAGCAGGACATTCTCATTTAGGAGAGATAAGAATACCTTATTTAATTAATTTGGCTAATAAAGATAATGCCTCTAAGTATATAAATTCCTATTATGAGATAAATAATACTAAATTTTATATAACATCAGGTCTTGGTACTACAGAATATGATATAAGAATTAATGCAAGACCATCTATTAACTTCTTTAGACTTAGGAAAATATCCTAGTAAAGAAGTTTTCTTTTTTCTTATCTTCTTTTATATAAATAGGTATCTTCTTTAATATTTTATTATTAAGACTAATAGTAACATTACCAACTTTACCACTATTTATAGAATCATCTATACTAGCAAGTACTTTTACATTGTTTTTTTCTTCTTCTGTTAAAGGATAAGAAAAAGACTTTTTTATATAGTATTTATTATCATCAATTAATAAATCAAAATCATTCTTATCTACAATATTATATTTAGTATAATTATCAAAAATATTTTCTGCTATAGCCTCATGATTATTATATTCATCATTATCATCTAAAGTAACAATAGTTATATTTAAATCATTCTTTTTATTTAAGGTAACAAGTGTCTTACCAGCTCTTGGTGTATAACCATTTTTACCACCAATACAATATTTATAGCTACCTAGTAATTTCATTCTATTATACCAAAGATAACTTTTATTATCCGTTTTAACTCTATATTCTTCTGTTCTAACTATCTTCCTATAAGTTTTATTTTTATAAGCATATCTAGATAACTTAGCCATATCCCTTGCTGTTGAATAATTCTCTGTCTCTTCGTCAAGACCATGAGGATTACTAAAAGTAGTATTAGTCATACCAAGTTCTTTCGCTTTATCATTCATCATTTTAACGAACTCATCTTCACTACCTGCTACTTCTTTAGCAATTACAACTGATGCATCATTTCCACTTCTTAACATAAGTCCATAAATAAGATCAATTAATTTCATCTTTTCTCCCACTTCTAAATAAATACTAGTTCCATACATCTTTAAAATCTCTTCTCCTACTTTAATCTCTTTATCTAAATCTCCCTCTTCAATGGCAATTATACAAGTCATTATCTTAGTAATTGATGCGATTAATCTTGCATCATCAGCATTATTTTCATATAATATACGTCCGCTATCTATATCCATTACAATACTACTTTTAGCAGTATCTTTACCAAAAACATTTAAAGGTACTAAAAATAACAACAATATAACTAATACTTTCTTCATAGTACTTCACCTAATAAAACTTATTCTAAAAAAATAAAAGTATAACTATCTTTATTAGTTTAATAATATTAATAGTGAAAGCTGCACTGCCTAATTCAAGAAAACTGCACTATCTAATTAAAGAAAGTTTAGCAAAATTTTCTGATGAAGTAAAAGTAGAGTCTAAATTTAAATGTATTATATGTAGATTGTGGGATGCAATGGTAAAAGATAAAGAAACAGGTATTTACATAATTTCTATAACAGCGTTAAAACCATAAAAAATTTCTTGCTTTTTTTCTCTATATAACATATCCTAGAAGTAAGGAAGGAGGATAATGGTGAGAGCTGCAAAATTATTTGGTTGCTTACTTGTAGCAACAGTTCTTTTAACTGGATGTAGTAGTGAAGAAACACTAACTTGTAGCATGGAAGATGAAAGTAGTGGTGTTTCTATGGAACAAATCGTTGATATGACTTTTAAAGATGATAAAATCAACAAAGTAAAAATGACTGTAAATACTAAAGCAACTAATGATACTATGAAAGAAAACTGGGATTTAATCGCTTCTAGTATGGATGAGCAATTTGATGAAAAAACATCTGATGGCGTTTCTTTAAGTAAAAATAATGATGCCGATAATTATACATATAAAGTAGAATTATCTGTTGACTTAGATAAAGCTACCGAAGATTCCCTATCAGAATATGGTCTTGATGGTATAACAAGTGATAATTCAACTTTAGAAGAAACTAAAAAAGAAGCAGAAGATTCTGGCTTTACTTGTAAATAACAAAAGAAAAGTCTTTCTCTTTTCTTTTTTTTGTGTTATATTATTTTTATAAGAATAGGAGGAGTTATAATGACAAAAGGAAGCGCTAAAAGGCGAGTAGTAAAAACTGAGGAAGTATCTAGTTGGATTTATATTCTTTTACTAACTGCCGTTGCGATATTAGGGTGGGTTTTAGGTAAATTTGAGTTTAATATAGGTAAAGCTAGTTTAACACTTGCAATATTTGCTTATCCATTTAGATATTTTATAGCAAATATTATTACTAAAAAATATGGCTATAAAGAAACTATGAATGGAATTAGTTATTCAGCTTGTCTTATGTTATTATTTATGATAACAGCAAGTATATTAGGTGAACATAATGTAGATTATGTTCCTGTAACTGGAGAAGTATTTGCATACTTAGCAAGTCAAATGATTAACTTAACTATTTATTATTATCTATTTATGAATACAGATGGTAATAAACTAGCTATACTTGCAACTTATATATTTGCTATGTTAGTAGATAATTTAATTAGTATGTTATTTATAAGTAGAATGACTATGGTTACAGCATTCTGGAGAACATACTTTGTTACTATTTTAATAGAGGCAATTATTTCTATTATCTTAATTAATTTTGATGAAAAGAAAATTACCCCTATAACAAAAAGAAGAAGAAAATGACTAAAAGAACAAAAATATTAATAATTCTAATAGTATTAGGATTATTAATATTTGCTTTATTTATTAGTATTAATAAATATAGTGAAGCTAAAGATAATTCTTATTATTATAAACAAGAAGAGAAAATGTTAAATGCAACTAAAAAGTATTTTAGTAATTATAAAGCTTATTTACCTAAAGAAATAAATAAGAGTACTAGAGTAGTATTAAATGCTTTAGTAAAAGAGAAATATTTAAAACAAATAAAAGATATTAATAATTATAATTGTGATAATTATAAGAGTTATGTAGAAGTAACTAAAATAGATGATGAAGAGTACTTATATAAAGCCCATTTAGAGTGTGATAAAGCAGGTTATATAACAAAGGAGAAAGAGTAGTTATGGATAAGACAAAAAAGAAATATATAATAATATCAGTAAGTATAGTTTTAGTAAGTATAATAGCATTAATAGGAACAACATATGCTTTACTTACAATGACTATAGAAGGTGATAAAGAAATCACTTTAACAGCAGGTATATTAAAGGTTGATTTTACTGAAGGAGATAATATTAATTTAGATAATACCGCTCCAATGACAGATGCTAAGGGTCAAAAGACTACCCCTTATACATTTACTGTAACTAATACTGGTAATATAAATGCTTATTATCACGTATCATTAGAAGAAGATATAAATAACACTTTAACAAATAATTATTTAAAAATGAGATTAACTAATGATCAAGGATATGATAGTGGAGTAGTAAAAGTAAGTAGTTATGGAACGGGTTCATTTGATATAACTAGTGAAGCGACATTAGAACCAAGTGATAAAGTTACTTATCAGTTATGGATGTGGTTAGATTATAATGCAGATAATAGTGCTCAAGGAAAAGAATATAAGAGTAAGATAGTAGTAACTAGTTATGATAGAGAGCAAAAAACAGCAGTTGATACATTAATTGCTAAAGTAAATCCAGAAGATTTAGATTATAACAGTGCCACAGATAATCAAAAGAAAGAGATGTGGACATTTAGTCATCCAGAGACAGAACAAACAGAGGCTCTAACAGATTATAGATATATAGGAAGTAATCCTAATAATTATGTAACATTTAATGATGAAACTTGGCGAATAATAGGAGTATTTAGTGTAGATGATGGAACAGGTAATGTTGAAGAAAGATTAAAACTAATAAGAGATGAATCTATTGGAAATATGGCATGGAACTCTAATAATACTAATGATTGGCCTAATGCAACTTTAAATACTAATTTAAATAGTGGGAACTATTGGACCAATAGCTTAAGCAAAGATGCTAAAAATATGATAGGTGATGCTGTATGGTATTTAGGAGGAACATCTAATTATACTAGTGCAAGTAATGGATTAACAAGTCACTGGTACTCATATGAGCGAGGAATAACGGTATATAGTGGCAGAAGTACAAGTTGGACTGGAAAAGTAGGATTAATGTATCCGAGTGATTATGGATATGCTACAAGTGGAGGGACTACAACTGATAGAAATGCCTGTTTAAATAAGGAATTATATAACTGGGATAGTGTAAGTGATTGTTACAATAATGACTGGATATTTAACTCAGCATCTCAATGGACAATCACTCCCCACGCCTCTAATTCTGGCCATGTGTTTAGTCTGAACAGCACAGGATGTGTTGACAGCTATTATGCGAGCGATGCTTATGGTGTCCGCCCAGTCGTCTTTCTAAAATCTAGTATCAAGATTGTTGACGGTGATGGAAGTAGTAATAATCCGTATATCCTACAAGGATAAATAAAGAAGTAGTAAAACACGGCCCTAAAAGGCGAAGTCTTTTGGCCGTGCTTTTTTTGGACTTTTTTTCTTTATCTGTTATTTCTATACCTTTAACAGTAAAATCTATAATAATAGATATGCTTTTTATACGTAATAAAACCTTATATATGACATTATAAGTAATTACTACTATAATTATTTAATAATATTATATAATCTAATCATAGGAGAGAAGTAACAATGAAGAATAGTAGTAATAACTTTATAACTTTAAGAAAAATGGGTGGATTTTATCAATGTTTTGATAATGATAGTTATATCTTATATTATCTATTTAATTATAAAATAACTAATAAAAGATGTGGCTTTCCTCATAGTAGTTTGTCTAAAATAATTAATAATTTAGAATCTAAAAAGATTAGTTATAAAATTATAGATGATAAAATAAAAGATAATACTAAAGACTTTAAGAAACTTAATAACTATAATCACTATTTAAAACTAGGTATAGATAAATATAATCTAGATACTAAAAAGAAATCTTTAGAAGATAAAATAAGAGAAATGCCTTTTACTAAAATAGAGAAACTTTATAAAATGATAGAGGATTATGTTAATGAATGAAAGATTTAAGTTAGTAATAAAGATGAAAAACTTTATCTTTTATTTAGATGATATCTTAATTAATTATCCTAAAAGAGAATATGTACTTAAAGATGCTATTATGAGAAATTCTCTTAAAGTATTAGAACTTATTTATGAAGCGAATAGTAGTATAGATAGAAATAATTATTTAGATAAGATATCATCTAAATTATCTATGTTAGATTTTTACTTTGAAAAAAGTTATAGAAATAAATATATTAGTAAAAAAGTATTTGATAAAGTTATATTTGAACTTACTACTATTATGAAGATGTTATATGGTTGGATTAAGTATGATAGAAGTAAAGTTTGATGATGTTTTAAGAATTTATGAAAAAGAGATATGTAAAAACACTAAAAATAAATATAAGATATATAAATTTGAAAAATATAAAATGATGAATATAAAGAAAGTATGTAATGATTTAGTTAATTTAAACTATAATGGAGGAGTTTATAATATCTTCTTAATTAAATATCCTAAAGAAAGAATTATTATGTCTTTAAATATTAAAGATAAACTTATTAATCATTATGTTACAAGATATTATTTAATGCCTAAATTAGAATGTAAATTAGATGATAGAAATACTGCTACTAGAAAGGGTAAAGGAAGAGACTATGCTCTTAATTTAGTTAAAAAATATTTAGAGAAAATGAAAAAGTATGATAAGTTTTATATCTTAAAGCTAGATATATCTAAATACTTTTATTCAATAGATCATAATGTTTTAAAAAATATGTTAAAAGAAGATTTAGGTAATACTTTTGAATATAAATATATATGTAATATTATAGATAGTACTAATAAAGATTATATTAATAAATCTATTAGTAAGATAAATTCTAAAAATAATTTATCTTTACCATATTATCTTTATGATAAAGGTTTACCTATAGGTAATATGACTAGTCAGTTTTTATCTATCTATTATTTAAATAGATTAGACCATAAGATAATACATGACTATAAAATTAAGTGTTTCGTAAAGTATATGGATGATTTTATATTAATTCATCAAGATAAAGAGTATTTAAAAGAAATAAAAGAAAAAATAGAACAAGAGTTAAATGATGTTTATAAACTAAAATTAAATAAAAATAAAACTAATATTACAAATAGTAAAGAAGGCTTTATCTTCTTAGGTTATAGATTTAGAGTTATTAATAATAAAACTATTGTTAATATTAGTAATAGTACTTTAAAAAGAGTTAAGAAAAGAATCAAAGAAGTTAAGTATTTATATGATAATTATAAAATATCTTTTAGTAGTACTTTTTCTAGTATTAATAACTATTACTATATTTTTAAAACTTTATCTGTTAAAAG
>CALVVD010000034.1 GCA_944363745.1 uncultured Bacilli bacterium
GTTGAAATCTCTGTTTGCAATATCTCAATAATTATAACTTTCTTAATTTTAGATACCTTAACTAAATACAGGGTGAGATTGGTTAAATGATACAAGTGTAGATGGATTTTTAGGGAATTTAAGAGACTATGAAAACTTTATAGTAACAGATGCAAAGTGGGATGCAACGATGGATGATAGAGAGTTGGGGAGTATAACAAGACCTAGTGATAGTGGTACAATAGTAACAGATGCAGTAGGGCTTTTAAATATGTATGAGTATCACTCTAGTAATAGTGGTGGATCAGGTGGCTATTTGAATAATGGACTTAATTGGTGGACAATTACACCGTATAGTACGTCTTTTGTGCGTTTTGTTAATAGTGGTGGCCAAGCGAATGCTTACAATCCTTCGAATGGGTACGGGGTGCGACCATCAATAAATCTAAAAACTAACGTCAAAATTGTAGATGGAAATGGAACAGTAGATAACCCTTATCGTTTAAATGGGGACAATGATACTAATTTATCTGGAACGATTTTAAATACAAGATATAGTGGAGAATATATAAGATTTGGAAATGATGAAAATAATCTGTATAGAATAGTAAGTCATGAAAATGGAATAGGAACAAAGATAACTAGTGCAGAACCATTAAAAAATTCCGGAATATTTGTATCAAGTGCATTTGGAGATAGTGTAACATTTTCAAGTACAAATACAATAGGTACATTTTTAAACGGAGAATATCTAAATAATTATATAGACAGTAGTTATAGTGATATGATAGAAGATAGTACAACTTGGTATCTTGGAACTGTAGGATCTGGTAGTTCATATAAACTGGCCAAATATACAGATACTAATATGAGTAGTGTAACGGAGGTTAGTACAAATGCTAAAGCGGGACTACTAAGGTTGGGAGAATTAATGACAGGACAATTTGATAGATATGATAATAATATAAGTTATTGGATATTAACACCGTTTAATACGTTTAATGTATATTATGTTGATATTTATGATAGTGTGAGCAGTCACATTTCTTCTGATGTACATGGTATTCGTCCTTCACTAAATTTAAAATCAAACGTCATAATAACGGGTGGGGATGGAACTAAAAACAATCCATTTACGTTGGGACTTGATGATTAAACAGTTTGATTATTTAGTGTAATTATGATAATATTAACTTAATTAATATAAGAAAGAAGGTAAAAATATGAGAATAGAATGTTTACAATATGTTACTTGGGGGGGGGCAATTTAGTAAATATTTAAGTAATATAATTACTTTCTTTCATAATGTAAGAAGAATAGAGTAGGATTATTCTATTCTTTTTGTGTGAAATTATGAGAGGAGTAAAAGATGAAAGAAATAATAAAAAGAAAAAAGAAAATGTTAATATTTATAATTGCTATAATATTAATTTTATTAATAGGATTGGCATTCGCTTATTTAGTAACAACATTACATGGGGATAAAGATTATATAGTAAGAGTAGGAACACTTGATTTAGTATTAAATGAAGGTAATGAACTTACTTTAGAAAAACAAATACCTTTAGAAGACTTTGAAGGACAAAGTTTAAATGGTTTTAGTTTTAGTTTAGTAAATAATGGAAGTGTAGATACAGATTATACTATTTATTTAGATGATATAGAGTTATCTGAAGATGAAACTAGAATGCCTGATAGTGCTATTAGATATAGTTTAACAAGAAATGATGAAGTATTTAGTCCTAAAAACTTAACAATGATAGGAAGTAACCCTAATAGAAGAGTAGATTTTGGAACAATAAATCCTGATGAAACAATTAATTATACTTTAAGAATATGGATAGATTATGATGCAACTACAGAAGAGGCAAGTGGAAAAACATTTAAGGGTAAGTTAAGAGTAGAAGCAAGTCAGGGTGTAGGAGAAGAAGCAAGTACAGTATTACTTGAAAATATACCAGAAGATAATCTTTATGATGATGGAACAGATACTTTTATAACTGGAGAAGATCCAAATAACTATATTTGGTATAGTGGTAAATTATGGAGAGCGGTGTCTATTAATAATGAAGAGAAAACTGTTAAATTAGTAACACAATGGAATATAAGTGCAATTAGTTATGATGATGATAGTAGTGCATTTGCAGGAAGTTATATGGAAGATTGGTTAAATGATACAAGTGTAGATGGTTTTTTAGGAAATTTAAGAGATTATGAAAGATTTATTAAAATTGATAGTAAATGGAATGACAATATAACTAATGGAACTTACAAACCACAAGGAGAAATGATAACAATGCCAGTAGGATTATTAAATCTTTATGAATATACTATGAGCTGTAGTACAACTTCACAAAATTGTTATTTAAATAATGGACTTTCTTGGTGGACAATAAGTAATAATGGTAATAATCAAAAATGGTATATTAGTAATAGTGGTAACAATTATGTGTCTGGAGTAACGGGTTCAATTGGAATAAGGCCATCAATAAATTTAAAATCTACTATTAAGGTTGTAGATGGAGATGGAACAGAAAGTAATCCATATCGTTTAGAAGGAGATAATGATAGTAACCTATTAGGAACAATGCTTAATACAAGATATAGTGGAGAATATATAAGATTTGGAAATAGCGAAAATAATTTATATAGAATAGTAAGCCATGAAAATAGAGGATTAACTAAGATAACAAGTTCTGAACCATTAAAAAATTCCGGAACATTTGTATCAAGTGTCTTTGGAAGTTCTTCAATATTTTCAAGTACAAATACAATAGGTACATTTTTAAACGGAGAATATCTGAATAATTATATAGACAGTAGTTATAGCGATATGATAGAAGATAGTACAACTTGGTATCTTGGAACAGTAGAAAGTGAAACATCATATAAATTATCAAAATATACAGATATTAATATGAGTAGTACAGCATCAAATACAACTACTGCTAAAGTAGGATTACTAAGGTATGGAGAATTAATGTCTGGACAATTTGATATATCTACTAATAACAATATATATTGGTTATTAACTCCTTATAATGAATCTCATGTTTGGTATTTGTACAATAATAGTATGATAACCAACGGTTATAATACTATGAATAATTATGGTATTCGTCCCTCTCTAAATCTAAAATCAAATGTCATCATAACAGGAGGAGATGGAACTAAAAATAATCCTTTTACATTATCATAGAAGAAATATTATCATAGAAAAAGAGAGTTTTCTTTAGAAATAAAGGAAATCTCTTTTTGTTTTCTATGATAACATTTATAGATTTAATAACTGACTTAGTAAATCTATGTCATCATTCCAATCTGGTAAATCATCATTAATTTTTGGATTAGCTCTTTCAATAGCATCAAATTTAGATTTTTCAATAACTTTAGCATATTCCAAGTAGTATTTATAGAAGAATGACCAAGTAATTCTTGAGTGTATATAGGATTTACTCCTTTATATAACAAAACAACTATTCTTGTATGTCAAATGTACGAGGTGATACTTTTTAGGAATTTGTTGCTTTTATAACATCTCTTATAAATTCATTATTCATTGGATTGCCTTTTGCATTAAATGAATATCCGTTTTCTATATGATTCTCTCTCATATAATGAATTAATAGTTTTTTTGTTTGTCCCATCATATATACTATTTTTGCTTATTACCTTTGCCATTAGGAATTATTATAATTATTATCATAGAAAAGTCAAAAAAATCCCCTTTGTTTATAATGGGTTCCTTCTTTTTCTCTGATAACTAAAAATCTATGATAACTGAAATTATCAATGATCTATGATAATTTACAATCGAACTTAGTTAAAATATATACATTTGTTTACAAATCGTTAGTGATTTAATATACTTTATTGTTAATACCTTGCTATAATAAAATTATAGTGAGGTGTTTTTTGTGAAAGTAAATAAAGTTTTAGCAGTTATTTTAGTAGTTGTTTTAATTATTATTATGGTTGGAATTATCTATATTTGTTATAATATTTCTGATTTAAGAGAAGATAATGATGATAGTAATTATAATTATACAGATAATAGCGATTCTAATGATAGTTCATCAATATCTGATTATATAGATGATACAAAGAAAGATACATTTATTACACTTGCTCAACAAGCTTCTAATGAAGTTAGATTGAATTTTGTAAATGGTTATTATGTTTCTCCTAGTAATGGGAAATGTGTAGTAGTTTCTATAAATTCTACTAATATAGATTCTACTAGTTCTTTTGATTCACCTATATCAGATAATAGTTATGTGATTATTTATAATAATAATGGTAGTTATAATTATTATATTCAAATGACTGATATTGCTGGTAATGGCTTTGGTGTATATGAAGAAAATGACCTTGATAGGGGTTCAGTTGTTAAAGATAATGTTAATAATGATAGTAAATTTCAAGTAGTTAGTAATGGTAGTACTATTAATTTATTTAGTAAAGAAGGAAATATTACTTGTAAAGTAATAGGGGTATACTAAAAGAGTAATGAAAAACAAAATCATTACTCTTTTACCTTTAATGCTCCCTTATCACATCTATTGCCCCAGTAGTCTAATATTTTATTATCTTTTTTAACTACTATTATTTCACAGTGATTGGGACATCCTTTACATTCTATACCTGTTGTTTTAAAGTTAGAGTTTGTTATTTTAAAGTTAAACTCTTTTTTTATTCCTGTTTTTCTTGCAAGTATTGCACTACCTATAGCACCCATTAGATGACCATTTTCATCTACAATAATATCTTCTTTTAATAAGTCTTCAAAGGCTTTTTTAACTCCTATATTTTTAGATACGCCTCCTTGAAATATTATTGGTCCTTCTATCTTTTTTCCTTTACCTACATTGTTAAGATAATTTGATGCTACACTATAACATAGTCCTGCAATGATATCATTTCTTTTATAACCCATTTGTATTTTATGAACTAAGTCAGATTCTGCAAATACAGTACATCTTGCTGCTATATTTGTGGGATTTTTACTAGTTAGAGCGATCTTACCAAAGTCTTCAACATTTAACCCTAATCTTTTGGCTTGACTAGATAGAAAACTTCCTGTTCCTGCTGCACATAGTGTATTCATAGCATAGTCTGTAACTATTCCATTATCAATTAAAATTATCTTAGAGTCTTGTCCTCCTATTTCTAGAATTGTTTTTATGTTTGGATATTTTGATAGAGTACCTATAGCATGAGCGGTTATCTCATTTTTTATACTTGTTGCACCTAACATAGTTCCTATGAGCTTTCTAGCAGAACCTGTTGTACCTACTGATGTAACTTTAATATTTTTTGGTAATTGTTCTTCTAAATCTTTTAAGACCTTTTTAACAGCTTTAATAGGATTACCTTCAGTCCAAAGATATGTACTTGCTAAAATATTATTATCATTATCAAGTACTACTCCTTTAGTGGAAATAGAACCTATATCAATTCCTAGACTTGCTTCCATTTTCTTCCTCCTTTTTAAATTTTAATAAATCATAGAAAGCTTCAATTCTTGTATTTAAGCCTTCAACTCCTGTTTGTTCATCAAAAGATAAAAATATAATTGGCATATCATTGTCTTTAGCAATATTCATTATGATAGGCATGGCTCCTATTTCAGGAGTACATCCTGTAGGTTTTATATGAATAATACCATCGTATTTGTGTTTCTTTAGATAGTAGACTCTATAAACATTATCTAATCCATCTGCCCCTAATGTGTATTTACAATACTTTTTAATCTTTAATTTCATGAACCATTCTATTAACTTCTTTTGCCATAATAAATAACTTAAATTAGTAAATCTTTTTATTTCTATATTAAAACTTGCTAGTAATTTCTCTAGTTCATAATTAGAGAATGGTTCCATAGATGTATATAATTCTCCTATAATACCTACTTTTAGAGAGTCTTTAGGTTTATTAATCTCTACTTTTCTTAATTCTTTTTTGGTTTTTTGATATAACCTTGTTAATTTTATAATACTATTTTCTTTATCTGCTTTTTCTATAAATTTATCTTTAATATTTTTAAAACTATCCTTATTCTTTTCAAAACCAACTCTTGATCTAATAAATATATCTATTTTATCTAAATAATAAATGTAAAGAAGAGTACTAAATATCTCTTTTATTAATTTTCTTCTTGTTAAATAGGGATTAAGACTTAACATAGCATTATATAACTCACCAAATCTTAATCTATCTTTTTCCATTACTTGATACATAGTAAAGTTATAGCCTAAATCTTTTAAAATAGTCTCTTGGACTTCCGCATAATATCTATATCTACAACCTCCACCTGCTTGAAATAGTACAGTCGCTCCCATATCTAAGGCTTCTATAAAATTACCTAAATTATATTTAAAAGGTACACATACAGTATCAGGAGAGTTTTTAGAGCCTAAAGAAATTGTGTTCTTAGTTATTTTAGGAGTTTCTATTACCTTTAAATGAGTTGTATTTACTATTAATTTTCTTATGGGATTAAAATAGTTACCTAGTCGTGGAAATGCTACTAATTGTCTCATAAGTGAATTCCTCCTTTTAACATATCTAAAAAGCTCTCTAATCTTGTAATAACGGCTGTATTATTAGTTAAATCTTCAAAAGTTAAAAGAAGAATAGGATGCTTTTTTCTTTTTCTTATAATCATTTCATTAGATAAAGAATCTGGTCCACAGGGGAATGCGGTTAAAATAATAGTACCATCTACTTTATCTTTAAAATAATTAAAAGAAGCGATTAGTTCTTTATTCATAGTAAAATGTATTTTTTCTGATATTTTATTACAGTTAAATTCTATTAAGTCTTTAGGTATTTGATAACTATAAATAATAGAAATATTATTTTTTTCTAGATAATTAGTTATAGTTTTACCAATTAGATTATCTTTTAATATATAAGGATGACCTAGTAGTAATATCTTTGTTTTATTACTTCTTAACTCTTCTTTAGCTTTCTTCTCTTCATTTTTATAATAATTATCTTCAATTCTTTTCGCTTTATTATAAGCATTTAAAGATTCTATAATACTAAAACCTAATTCTTTACCCATTTTTAAAAAAGCATTTTTTTCAGTATGATGACGTTTAACATCTATATTATAATTTAATATTTTTATATCTTTAAAAGTATTTCTAACAATATCATATAAAGCATTAAAATTAGTACATACTTGTTCAGATTTAGTTAAAGAGAATATTCTAGGTACTAAGATATAATCGCAATTTTCTTTTAATTCTTCAATATGTCCTAAATAAATTTTTAAAGCAAGACATGATTCATCAATACTTTTTTCTTTACCTAAATTAAGAGTCTTAGTAGTTGTCTCATTACTTTCAATAATATCTACATGTAATTCATTAAAGAATGCTTTCCATAGAGGTGCATAGTAATAATAAAGTAATGCTTTGGGAAGCCCTATTTTCATTTTGGTATCATTCCTTTCTTTATACTCTATGAAAAAAATTCTTATAATATTTAATTTTTTTGTTGATAATTATTTAAAATGTATGATATATAGTTTTAAAAGGAGTGTGCATTATTATGATAGAAAAAGATTTAATTATTCATCCAGGGGAAACAATTAAAGAAATTATATTAGATAGAAATATGACTCAAGAAGAACTTGCAGTTAGAACTGATTATTCTCTTAAACATGTTAGTGAAGTAATAAGTGGAAAGAAAGTTATTTCATCTAGGCTTGCTAATGCTTTGGAATATGCACTTGGTATACCTTTTGAGTTTTGGATTAATTTACAAGAAATATATGATAAAAAATATATTAAAGTGAAATTTAGAAGAAATTAGTTAATAATACTTAATTTTTAATTATTTTATGATATAATTGTAAACGGAGGGATTATTTATGAAAAGAGAAACAATTGATAAAATAAAAAGTGCTACTATTGTAGTTTTAGTTTTAGTAATAGTATTTGGTGCTAGTTATTTTACATCAGAATTACAAGATAGTAATGATAATAGTACTACTACTACAAGTTCTACTAATAATAGTTCTAATAGTAGTGATACTACATCTACTAGTAGTGATATTCCAGAAGATGAACAAGGAGATTTAAATGAGATTGATATTGATGAATATTTAGATCTTAAAGAAGGAAGTAAAGCTTCAATTATTTATGTAGCAAGACCTACTTGTCATTATTGTCAAGAGATGGAACCTATTGTTAGAAATATTGTTTATGAATATGGAGTTACTGTTAATTATTTAAATACAGATGAACTTGATGATGATGGACAAGCTAAATTTGTAAAATCTGATGATTACTTTGATGAAAAGGGTGGATATGGTACACCTATGTTAATAATTGTTAAAGATGATAAGTTTGTTGATGTTTTAGAAGGACTTTCTGATAAAGATACAGTTGTTAAATTCTTTAAAGATAATGGACTTATTGATGAATAGGAGTATTTATGGATAATAAAGCAATATTAGAAGAACAGTTAAGTAATTTTAGAAGGAAATATCCTTTAACTATAGGTTGGAGGTTAAAGAAGAATTCTAGAGTTGTTTTAGAACATTTGCATGATGATGAAGTTATTAAATATGCTTTTTATGCTCAAAAAAATAAAAGTTCTTTTGATATCTTTGGTACTTGTATAGTGGCTATTACTAATAAACGTTTAATTATAGGAAGAGATAGGGTTGTAATAGGGTATTTCTTTGATACTATTACTCCTGATATGTTTAATGATTTAAAGATTAGGACAGGTATTATTTTTGGTAGAGTAATTATTGATACAGTTAAAGAACTTGTAATTCTATCTAATATTAGTAAGAGTGCTTTACCTGAGATTGAAGAAGAAGTAACTAGTGCAATGATGGAATTAAAAGATAATGTTGTTTGTAATTAACACATAAATTAATTATGTAATTGATTGTTTTGTGAAGACTTTAATAGTCGAGGGACATATAAGTCAATCAATGAGAGTGGAAGTCTAAAGCTAGGTTTTTAACCTAGCTCTTTTATATAATAAAAAAACTCTTGATATACAAGAGTTGATAATCTTAATGGTGGAGAATAGGGGGATCGAACCCCTGACCTTCACGGTGCAAACGTGACGCTCTCCCAGCTGAGCTAATTCCC
>CALVVD010000035.1 GCA_944363745.1 uncultured Bacilli bacterium
CAGGACGTGGACAAAAAGGACAAAATGCTCGTAGTGGTGGAGGAGTTTCACCAGTATTCGAAGGTGGACAATTACCATTATATAGACGTCTTCCAAAAAGAGGATTTAGTAATCATAAATTTAAAGTAGTATATGCTACTATTAATGTTGGAGAATTAAATGTATTCGAAGATGGTACAGTTGTAACTCCAGCATTACTAAAAGAAAAAGGAATTGTTAAAAAACAACTTAATGGAATTAAAGTATTAGGAAATGGTAAATTAGAAAAGAAATTAACTATTCAAGCTAATAGATTTTCTAGTAGTGCTTTAAAGAAAATTGAAGAATCAGGAAGTAAAGCCGAGGTGATCTAAAATGCCTCTATTGAAGCAATTATTTAAAAAAACAAATAGAGATTTGTTAAAAAGAATTGGTTTCACAGCCTTTGCTTTAGCAATATTTATAATTGGAACAAATATCCAGGTACCTGGAACAGATAGTATAACTAAAAACTTAGGTTTTTTGGAACTTATTAATACTATGGGTGGTGGAGCATTACAAAACTTTTCAATCTTTGCTTTAGGTGTAATGCCATATATCACTGCAACTATCGTTATGCAACTATTAGGAGAATTAATTCCTTACTTTCAAGAGTTAAGGAAACAAGGACATACTGGTAGACAAAAAATAAATATGTATTCACGTTATATGGGTATAGCTTTTGCCTTTATTCAAGGATATGCTTTCTCATTTATGTTCTTAGGTAGGAGCGCAACCGCATCTGAATATATTTATATTTCTATTGTTCTAACAGCAGGTACAGCTTTTCTTCTATGGTTAGGAGATAGAATAACAGAGAAAGGTATAGGTAATGGCTTAAGTTTACTTATTATGGCAGGTATTCTTGCTACATTACCTAGTATGTTTATAGATGCATTTAATGGTCTAGTTGTCTTAGATGGTACTCTTCAAGAAATCGCCTTTGGAATAACTAAATTTATTCTCTTTGCAATTATCTATTTTGCAATAATTATAGGTGTTATCTTCGTTCAATTAGCAGAACGTAAAGTACCAGTTCAATATGCTAATAAATCAACAGCATTTACCAATGGATCAGCATCATATGTTCCAATTAAAGTAAATACAGCAGGTGTTGTTCCAGTAATATTTGCCTCAAGTTTAATGGCTATTCCTGGAATAATAGCAGGCTTAATTAATAATGAAGGATTTAGTTTATTCGTAGAAAAATACTTAACATATACAACTCCAGTAGGATTTATTATCTATGTAATATTTATATTCTTATTTGGTTTTGTCTATACATACATGACATTTAAACCAGATGAATTTGCTAAAAACCTTCAAGAAAGCGGAGGATATATTCCTGGTATTAGACCAGGTGATGAAACAAAAAACTATCTATCTCGTATCTTAACAAGAATAACTTGTTTAGGTTCAATATTCTTAGCAATTATAGTTGCCTTACCAATAATATTCTCTAATGTCACTAGCTTACCTACAAGTGTAAGTATTGGTGGTACAGGTTTATTAATCGTAGTAGGAGTTGCTCTTGAAACATATAAACAAATCGAAGGCAGTCTTCTATCTAGAAACTATAAGAAAGGCTATACTAGAAGATGAAGAATATAATATTTATCGCCCCACCCGCTGCTGGGAAAGGTACACAAAGTGCAATCTTAGAAAAGAAATATAATTTGCCTCATATTTCTACAGGAGATATCTTAAGAGAAGAAGCAAAGAAAGATACAGAGCTAGGTAGATATATCGCTGAAGTATTAAGTAGTGGTGGTCTAGTTAAAGATGATGTTACATATACTCTATTACAAAATCGCTTATCCGAAGATGATTGTAAAAATGGTTATGTTTTAGATGGTTTTCCAAGAAATATAGAACAAGCCTATAAATATGATGAAATACTTGAAAAATTAAATCAACAACTAGGTTATGTTATAAAACTAGATATTGATGAAGAAACATTAGAAAAAAGAATTACCGGAAGAAGAATATGTGAAAATTGTAAAACTGTTTATAATATAAACTCTTTAGAAGAAAAACCTAAAGAAGAGTCAATTTGTGATAAATGTGGTGGAAGATTATATCAAAGAAATGATGATAATATAACATCATTTAAAAATAGATATAAAGTATATGTTGAAAAAACTAAACCTTTACTTGACTATTATGCTAAAAAAGGTATATTATATGTAATCAATGGAAACGACTCAGTTTCGGAAATTGCTAAAAAAATAGATAAAGTTTTAAAAGAGGGGATGTAAAGTGATTACTTTAAAAAGTAAAAGAGAAATTGAACTACTAAAAGAAGCTGGACATATTGTCTATCTAACACATCAGTATTTACGTCCCCATATTAAAGCTGGTATCAAAACTATAGAATTAGATCGTCTTGCAGAAGACTTTATAAGAAGCAAGGGAGCGACTCCTTCATTTAAAGGATATGAAGGTTTTCCTTCTACACTATGTATAAGTATAAATGATGAAGTAGTTCATGGCTTTCCAAGTGAAAGAATTCTAAAAGATGGTGATATAATATCTATTGATATCGGCGCTTGTTATAAAGGTTATCATGGAGATTCTGCTTGGACCTATCAAGTAGGAGAAATAAGTGATGATGCCAAATATCTTCTAGAGCATACTGAAAAAGCTTTATATGAAGGAATTAAACAAGCGAAAGTTGGCGCTAGGATTGGTGATATAGGTTATGCGATTGAAAAATATGCAGAAGAACACAATCTTGGAGTTGTCAAAGAGCTTGTAGGTCACGGTGTAGGTACTAGTGTTCATGAAGCACCTGATGTACCAAACTATGGAAAACAAGGCACTGGACCTAAAATAAAAGATGGTATGGTAATTGCTATAGAACCAATGTTAACATTAGGAAGTCCTGATATTTATGTAGAAGATAATGACTGGACTGTTGTAACAGAAGATGGTTCACTATCAGCACATTATGAACATACAATTGCCATTACTAATGATGGTGTTATTATATTAACAGGAGAGTGATTTTAATGGCTAAAGATGATGTTATTGAAGTTGAAGGTAAAGTTCTAGAAATTATACCAGGTGGTAAGTTCAAAGTAAAACTAGAAAATGGATTAATTGTAGAAGCTCATGTTTCTGGTAAAATACGAATGAATTACATTCGCATCTTACCGGGGGATACAGTTAAGTTAGAACTATCACCTTATGATTTAACACATGGGCGTATTACCTATCGTATATAATAGGAGGGATAAAAATGAAAGTAAGAGCAAGTGTAAAGAAAATTTGCCCAAAATGCAAAATAGTAAAAAGAAAAGGTAAAATCAGAGTAATTTGTGAAAATCCAAAACACAAACAAGTACAAGGTTAATAAGGAGGAGAAGTTATGGCACGTATTAAAGGTGTAGATATTCCAAATGACAAACATATATGTATATCACTTACATATATCTATGGTATTGGTAGAAGTTTAGCTAAAAAAATCTGTAAAAATGCTAAAGTTGACCCAACTAAAAAAGCAGGAGATTTAACTCAAGAAGAGTTAATTGCCTTAAGAGATGAAATTAACAATCATCCAACAGAAGGTGACCTACGTCGTGAAGTTAGTATGAATATTAAGACTAAAATGGAAATTAATTCATATGAGGGAACACGTCATAAAAAAGGATTACCTGTAAGAGGTCAAAGAACAAATAGAAACGCTCGTACTCGTAAGGGTAGAGGTAAAGTAGTAGCTAACAAGAAAAAGTAGTTAGGAGGTTATTATGGCTTATAAAACAAGAAAAAGAAAAGTTAAAAAGAATGTACCTGAAGGTGTAGTACATATTGGTGCAACTTTCAATAATACAATCGTTACTATCACAGATAAAGAAGGTAATACAATAAGTTGGGCATCAGCTGGAGCCCTAGGATTTAAAGGAAGTAAGAAATCAACACCATTCGCAGCAGGAATGGCCGCAGAACAAGCTGGTAAAGCGGCTTTCGATATGGGAATGCGTAAAGTAGAAGTTTTTGTTAAAGGATTAGGACCAGGAAGAGAAACAGCAATCAGATCACTTCAAACAGCAGGTCTTGAAGTAACAGGAATTACTGATGTTACACCAATTCCACACAATGGATGCCGTCCACCAAAGCGTCCTCGTGGATAATAAAAGGGAGGTTAATAAATTGATAGAATTTGAAAAACCAGTTTATAAAATTACTGATTATGTAGAAAATAATTTCTATGGAAAATTTGAACTAGAACCACTAGAAAGAGGTTTTGGTACAACTTTAGGAAATGCTTTAAGAAGAGTAATGTTATCATCATTACCAGGTAGTGCAATTAGTGCTGTTAAAATTGAGGGTGTATTACATGAATTCCAAACTATGGATGGAGTTATCGAAGATGTAACTACAATTATCCTTAACTTAAAAGGAGTAGTTGTTAAGAATCATACAGAAGATACTAAAATAATTACTCTTAATAAAGTTGGAGAAGGAGTAGTAACAGCTGCTGATATTGAAGCAGATAGTGATATTGAAATAATCAATAAAGATCACGTTATCGCTACTCTTGCTAAAGGTGGATCAATAAATATGACTATGATTGTTACTAATGGTCGTGGTTATGTTAAGAGTGAAGATTCTAATCTTAAAGAAGATGATAAGAAAAATGGTTTTATTGCAATGGACGCTATCTATTCTCCAATTGAGCGAGTTTCATATGAAGTAGAAAGTGCTAGAGTTGGACAAGATGAAAGTTACGATAAATTAGTAATGGAAGTATGGACTAATGGTTCTATTAAACCAGAAGAGTCTATCGCCCTAGCTGCTAAAATCTTAATTGAACACTTTAAACTAGTTACAGAATTAAGTGATATTTCTAATGTAAGTGGTATGATGATAGAAAAAACAGAAGATCCTAAGACTAAAGCATTAGAAACATCTATTGAAGATTTAGACTTCTCAGTAAGAGCATATAACTGCTTAAAAAGAGCAGGTGTTCATACTCTACAAGACTTAGTTAATAAGAGTGAAAACGATATGATGAAAATCCGTAACTTAGGAAAGAAATCATTAAAAGAAGTATTAGATAAAATCAAAGAATTAGGGCTTGACCTAAGAGAAGATGATTAAGGAGGTAAACTTATGGCATATAGAAAATTAGGCGTTGATAATAAACACAGAAGAAGTATGTTAGCAACTCTTACTAAACAAGTAATTATGAATGGCCAAATAACAACTACTGAAACAAGAGCTAAAGAAGTTAGAAAAGCTGTTGATAAAATGATTACTTATGGTAAGAAGGGAGATCTTGGTAGTCGTCGTAGAGCCCTAGCTTTCTTACATAATGATAAAGCTGTTGTAAATAAAATATTTAATGAACTAGCTCCACGTTATGCATCTAGAAATGGTGGATATACTAGGATATTAAAATTACAAGAACGTCGTGGAGATGGAGCATTACTTGCTATCATTAAATTAGTAGATGAAGAAACTAAAGAAGAGGCAAAATAATGTCTCTTTTTTGTTGATTTAAAAATTAAAAACTATTATAATAAAAAGTATCTTTGAAAGGAAGTATATTTATGCAAACTAAAAATAAACATATTAGAAATTTAACAATAGGAGCTGTTACAGGAGGTTTAATAGTAGGAGGAACTACTTTTGCTCTTTATGACAGAAAACCATTTATAAGAGATTATATCAATACTTATGAGGTAACTACAGATACAACTATTAGGACAACAGAAGGTTTAACTAGGATAAGTCCAACTTCAGAGTTTTTAACATCTAATGAGATAGAAAAAATGAATGAATTAGAAGTAAAAAGCTACGCTCCATCAAAAGGTGCTTATGATGTAGATGTATATGGGTTTTCAACTGGTAGTTTAACAGATGAAGAAATAACTATAAAACAAAATCAATTTGAGAATGGAAATACTTTATTATCAATTAGTAATTATGATAATACTGATGAATATCAAATAGAAGCTAGTGAATTACCACATAATTATGAAAATGTTTTAGAAGAAATAAATATTAAAACTGTCAATTATGATAGTGTGATAAAGGTAAGAGAAAGTAGAAAAGATAATTTAAAAGATACAACTTTTTGGCTTTTAATTACAGCAGTAGGAGCCTATATAGGACTTAAGTATGGTAATGTAGTAAGTAAACTATCTCCTAAAGTAAAGAAGAAAACCAAATAATGTCATTATTTGGTAACACTTTCCTCTTGCTCATTCTCTCATTCTGTACTACAATGATTAAAATGGAGAAGAGCTATGGAAACCGATATAAAGAAGACAATTTTAAAAGAAGCTAAAGAATGCATTGAAAATGGAGATATAAATAAAGCAGAAGCTTTACTCAAAGGATATCTTGATTTTAATAATGACCCAGAAATATCAAGTACTCTTGCTAACATTTACACACAAAGAGGAAAACTAAAGGAAGCATTAGAGATATTAAAAGGACAAGATTCTAATTACTTTTGTGTGTTTAAATCACTTTCAGAAGTCTATATTAAGTTAGAAAAATATGATAAATTATACAATTTATGGAAGAAAAGTAAAAATAGAAACTTCCAAGATTTAAAGAAAGAAAAAGATTTAAAAAAAGCCTCACAATATTTAAAAAGAGTACAAGTATTTCTAAAATTATTTGTAAGTAAAAGAATAGAAATACCTAAAGAGTTAGATTATAAAGAACAGCAATATGTAAAATACGATTATAATAGGGCCTTAGAACATATTGAATTAAGACATACTAGTCCTAATAATAATCCTAATGAAAATACTAGTTCT
Organism: uncultured Bacilli bacterium; assembly: GCA_944363745.1. The sequence goes on from CALVVD010000035.1 coordinate 6,795, forward strand.
ATATTTTATAGTCATTATGATTTAGAAGAACTATTTTTAGTAGCTACTAGAAATATAGAATTTGAAAAAAGAGAAATAAAACTTAAGTGGGACTTCTCAGATACCTATATATTTTATTTTAAAGATATTGGTAGAAGTGAAACTGGTTTAAGTCTTAACTTTTTTAGGGTGGCAACGATTCCTAATACTAATAAGATAATTACAATGTTTCCTACTTTTAATAGAAAGTCTTCTAGTCTTTGTTATCTTTCAAAACAAGATATGCTTCCAATATGTAATTCTATTGTTCATACTGATAGAATTTACAGAGAAAAGACGTATAGTATTAACAAAAAGTAGTTGCATTACCTCACAATATTTCGTATAATAATACTAGATTTTAAATGTGGTTGTAGTAGTAAAAAAGACCTATTTTAATAGAGAGTTTGTGGTTGGTGGAAACAAATAAAATAACTTTTTGAACTTGATAACCTTAAACATTTACGGATAAGTCCGATATAACTTTAAAGTGCATAGATTTCTATGAAGCAAGATGGTACCACGGGTTTAACTCGTTCTTGTTAATAGGAATCTATTTTTGTTAGGAGGAGTATTATGTTAGATGAGTTAATATTATTTATTATGACTTTCTTACTAGTTTTTATAATCTATGAATTATTATTAGTAAGAAAAGCTAAAAAAGATAAGAGAAGAAAGAAACCTGTTGAGGTTAATTACCTGATAGGTAAATATAATCTTGATTTAGATAAACTAAACTATAAGAGACTACTCAATATAATTAGTGCTGTTAGTGCTTTTGATATTTCATTAGTAGTAACAATAGTCTCATTATTAGATAGTTTTTATTTACAGTTATTAATAGGGTTTGTCTTAATAATGCTATTAATACTTGTAAGTTATGATATAGTAGGAAGAATATACAAAAAGAAAGGATGTTGTAAGAATGATTAATTTTAATGAAATAGAAGAAAAATGGGAAAAGAAGTGGAAAGAAGATAAACTTTATAAGTTTAATCCTGAAAGCAAAAAAGAAAAGCTATATTGTTTAGAAATGTTCAGTTATCCAAGTGGTGCTAAATTACATATGGGTCATTGGTATAATTATGGTGTTACCGATACATGGGCAAGATTTAAAAAAATGGATGGTTATAATGTATTCCATCCAATGGGCTTCGATGCTTTTGGATTACCAGCCGAAAACTATGCTATCAAAACAGGGATACATCCTGCTATTAGTACTGACAAAAATATTGAAACCATGGAAAAACAATTAAGTAGAATAGGTGGCTCATGGGATTGGGATTATGAAATAAAAACTTGTAAAGAAGATTATTATAAATGGACACAGTGGATGTTTTTAAAACTATATGAAAAAGGACTTGCATATAAAAAAGAAGCTCCTGTTAATTTCTGTCCATCATGTAATACCGTTTTAGCTAATGAACAAGTAATATCAGGAAACTGTGAAAGATGTGGTAGCACAGTTATTAGAAAAAATATGAGTCAATGGTTCTTTAAAATTACTGATTATGCTGAAGAACTATTAAATGATTTAGATAAATTAGACTGGCCTGATAGAACTAAAAATCTTCAACGAAATTGGATAGGTAAAAGTGTAGGTGCTTATGTTGACTTTAAAGTAGATGGTACTGATGAAAAGTTTACAGTATTTACAACTAGGTGCGACACTTTATTTGGAGCAACTTATTGTGTTTTAGCACCTGAATTACCATTAGTTGACAAAATAACTACTTCTCTTCAAAAAGAAGAAGTTAATAAATATAAAGAACAAGCTAGTAAACAAAGTGATATTGAAAGAACAAGTACTACTAAAGAAAAGACAGGTGTCTTTACAGGAGCATATGCTATTAATCCTGTAAATAATAAAAAAATACCTATTTGGATTA
>CALVVD010000036.1 GCA_944363745.1 uncultured Bacilli bacterium
TTGCTAAGAAATATCATCCAGATATAAGTAAAGAAGAAAATGCGGAAGAGAAGTTTAAAGAAGTACAAGAAGCATATTCTGTGCTTAGTGATGATAATAAACGTCGTCAGTATGACCAATTTGGTCATGCTGGTGTAAATGGTCCTGGAGCATCAGGAGGAGCTGGTTTTGGTGGTTTTAATGGAGCAGGATTTGGCTTTGATGCGAGTGATTTAGGAGATATCTTTGATGACTTGTTCGGTGGTGGCTTTGGTTTTGGTGGCTCTAGTAGTAGAAGTCGTGGTAGTAGAGCAAGAAGAGGTAGTGATATCTTAATGCAAGTAGAACTTTCTTTTGAAGAAGCTATCTATGGCTGTGAGAAAGATTTTGACCTAGATGTAGTTACAGAGTGTGATAAATGTAGTGGTTTGGGTGGCTCCCACGAAGAGACTTGTAAAAGATGTCATGGTAGTGGAACTATTACTAGTGAACAAAGAACAATCCTTGGTTCATTCATGACTAAAGCAATTTGTCCAGAATGTAATGGTAAAGGTAAGACCTATAAAGAAGTTTGTAGCAAATGTCGTGGTAAAGGACAAGTTAAATCTCATAAAACTATCACTGTAAGTGTACCTAGTGGTATTGATAATGGTGAAAGACTAAGAGTACCAGGTAGAGGTCATGCTGGAGAAAATGGTGGTTCATCAGGTGATTTATACTTAGAGTTCCATATTAAAGAACATAAATATTATGAAAGAGATGGCCTTGATATTTATCTAGAAGTACCTATTAATATGGCTGAAGCAGTACTTGGTTGTAAAAAAGAAATACCTACAATCTATGGTAATGTTAAATTAACTATACCAGGAGGTACTGATAGTGGAGATAAACAAAGACTTAAAGGTAAAGGTATTAAAGATTCTACTAGTAGAAAGACAGGAGATATGTATGTTATCTTTAAAGTGGTTACTCCTAAGAAGTTATCAAGAGACCAAAAGAAATTATTTGAATCTTTATCTAAAACAGATTTAGATGATAGCGAGATAGATAGATTTACAAGATTTACTAAAAATAATGATTAAATTTATAGAGAAAAAGTTACGAAAATTCGTAACTTTTTAATTACTATCTAAAAATTAATATGATACTATATTTATAGGGAAAACTTAACAATTGGGTACTTGCCTACTCTAAATAAGGATGGGCTTGATATTATGAGAAAAATAGACTTTTTAGTTACTGCTTTAATCACAATTATCTTCTTATTAATCGCCTTGCTTTTCGTAAAGTAAACACAAAATAAGAAAAGTACTTAATCGCAAGATTAAGTACTAAAACCAAAACAATTTGGGGCAAGTACTCAACTCAGCTAATGTTAAGTATTTCCCTCATTTTATATTGTATGAAAATTTTTCTTACATATACATCTTATCATATAAGTAACTTTAATGCAAGCATCTTTTTCTTTACTTTTAGTCTAAAATATGGTATAATAACACTACTTAAGAGGGGTGGTTTGGTTATGAGTATTTGGAAAGAAAAAGTTAGCTTTGATCCTAAATTATATGAAGAAGTAGATTCCTTTTTTGAAAATTTACATAATAATGAAACATTAGAATATCGTCCTGTTCAACATACTATGGCTTTAGATATAGTAGATGCTATTAAAAATAAAGAAATATTATTAATGGAAGCAGGAGTAGGTAGTGGTAAATCTTGGGGTTATTTAGTACCTTTGTTATATGCTAGTAAAGATAAAGATAATTTTAAAGGATTTTTAATATCTACTTCTTCTATTGCTCTACAAGAACAATTAAAAACAGAAATAGAGAAGTTATCTAAAATGTTGGGAGTAGATATTCCTATTACAATTGCTAAAGGCCGCAATAACTTTATTTGTAAAAAACGTCTTGAAGATTATATTAGATATCATAATGAAGATAAAAATTTAAAAGAATTAGAGAAGAAAGTAAGCAATGGTCATATTGATAAGGAAGAGTATCAAGATATATCAAGTTATGTTTGGAAAAGAATAAATATTAACAATGTTAATTGTAATAGTTGTATATATAAAAGAAATTGTGAATATATTTTAAAACGTGAAAAATGGCCAGAATCTAAATATGTTATATGTAATCATGATTTATTAATAGAATCATTAAAAAGAGATAACAATGATTTAATTTTACAAGACCCTTCTATATTAGTGGTAGATGAAGCTCATAACTTGGAAGAAAAGATTAGAAATTCATACAAGAATAGTATTTCTAAAAGTAAATTAGAAGCTTTAATATTAAAAATAGAGTTTATGATAAGCGATGATGATAGTCTTGATGGTTATGAAAATAATCCTATTATAGAATCTTTGAATAAAGTATTTAGAATGATAAGTACGAAAGCTAAATATAAATATCGTAAAAATGCTAAAGAAAATATAGAAGTTTTTGATGAAGAAACTAGTGGGTTTGATGTATCTTCTTCTTTAAAAGAAGAAATAGTTAATTTAACTACTAGACTAGACAGACTTATTATAGAAGCGAATAATTATAAATATTTAGATAAAAGATTAATTGGTTCTATCAATACATTAAAAGACTATGTTAGTGTATTTAAGGACTTGATAAGTGATAATAGTGAAAATATATATTGGGTAAGTTTTCTTCCTCATACTAAAGATCATATAACCTTAGAATATGTTAGAAAAGCTATATATAAGGAAGCTTCTAGGCTTTTAAGTAATAATAATTATGGTAAAATATTTACTTCTGCTACTATGACTACAGGAGATGGAGATTATAACTATTTTGCTAATAACTTAGGACTTAATAGAATAAATGGTGTTCCAATTATTAAAGAATATCCTGGCGAGTCTCCTTTTGATTATGATAATAATGCTCTTTTATATTTATGTAATGATTGCATATCTCCTAAGAGTTCGGATAGAGAACTATATTTAGAAACTCTTGCCACTAAAGTAGATGAATTAATTAATATTACTGAAGGTAGAAGTTTAGTACTATTTACATCAAAAGAAGATATGAAAAGAGTATATAGTAAAGTTACCATGAATAATCATGACTTTAATATTATGTTACAGACTGATGATGTTAGTGCAGATACTTTAAAGACAAGATTTAAGGAAGATGAACATTCTGTATTATTTGCAACAGGTTCTTTCTTTGAAGGAATAGATATAAAGGGAGAGGCCTTAGAAAATGTTATTATTACTAAGTTACCTTTCCCAGTAGTTAATCCTATTATAGAAGAAAAAGCTAGTCATTTCTCTAATGGTTTTAGAGAAGTATATTTACCAGAAATGATAATTAAATTAAAACAAGGAGCAGGAAGACTTATTAGAAGTTCTACAGATAGAGGTATTGTTTCAATACTTGATTCTAGGTATAAAGAATATCAAGATGTAATACTAGAGTCTTTACCATTTAGTAACTATACTACTGATATTGAAGAGATAAAAGTCTTTGCTGCTAATAAATTAGGTATAACTAAAGTAAAAAAATAGTATAAAATATTTGACAATGATAAATATTAATAGTAGAATTTAATTATATTTAAAGTGTTGATTGAAAGAAGTAACTATTTATAACTTTTATAGAGAGCTTGTGGAAGGTGTAAACAAGTAAAGTGTGAATAGTGAATAACATTCAGGAGCGCTTAAAGAAATTAAGTAGACTAAGCCGGTTAAACCGTTATCTTATAAAGTGATCATTTAATATGATAATTTGGGTGGTACCGCGGAAAAGACTTCGTCCCTTATGGATGGAGTCTTTTTATATTATTTTAGAAGGAGGAATAATTATGGTAATTGATGCAAAAGAATTATATGAGAAAATCGATGAATATATGGATAAAGAAGTAACTTTAGAAGGGTGGATTAGAAATCATCGTAAACAAAAAGAATTTGGTTTTATAGATTTTTCTGATGGTACTTGTTTTAAACATATACAAGTTGTTTATGATAATAAGTTAGATAGTTTTGAAGAGATACAAAAATATCATGTTGGAAGTGCTATTAAAGTAGTTGGGTTAGTTGTTAAATCACCTAAAGAAGGGCAACCTTTTGAAATACAAGCTCAAGAAGTAGTATTATTAGGAGAGTGTCCAGAAGACTATCCTATACAACCTAAAAAGCATTCTCGTGAATTTTTAAGAGAAGTTGCACATTTAAGGGTTAGAACTAATTTATTTCAAGCTGTATTTAGAGTTAGAAGTGTAGCTAGTTATGCTATTCATAAATATTTTCAAGAAAGAGGTTATGTTTATGTCCAAACTCCACTTTTAACTGCAAATGATGGTGAAGGTGCAGGTGAAATGTTTCAGGTTACAACAATGGATCTTAAAAATATTCCTATAACTGAAGAAGGAAATGTTAACTTTAATGATGACTTCTTTAGTAAAAAAGTAGGACTTACTGTTACAGGACAACTTGAAGCGGAAGCTTTTGCAATGGCTTATAAAAAAGTTTATACTTTTGGTCCTACTTTTAGAGCAGAAGATTCTAATACTAAAGTTCATGCTAGTGAGTTTTGGATGATAGAACCAGAGATTGCTTTTTGTGATATAGATGAACTTATGGATATTGAAGAAGATATGCTTAAATATATAGTTAAATACGTATTAGATAATTGTAAAGAGGAAATGGAATTTTTAGATAAATTTGTTGAAAAGGGCTTAATTGATAAATTAACTAAGCTAATTAATAGTAAGTTTACAAGGGTTACTCATGAAGAAGTAATTACAATATTAAAAGATGCTAAAGTTAAGTTTGAATTTACTCCAGAATATGGAGAAGATATTGCTAAAGAACATGAGAAATATATTACAGAATATTTTAATGGTCCGGTATTTATTAAAGATTGGCCTAAAGATATTAAAGCTTTCTATATGAAATTAAATGAAGATGGTAAAACTGTTAGAGGAGTTGATCTTGAAGTTCCTGGAGCAGGAGAGCTAATGGGTGGATCTGAAAGAGAGGCTAACTATACTAAATTAAAACAACGTATGGATGAGTTAGGTATGAAAGAAGAAGGATTAGAGTGGTATTTAGACTTAAGAAAATATGGTGGTTGTGTTCATTCAGGCTTTGGTATGGGATTTGAACGTTTATTAATTTATTTAACTGGAGTTGAAAATATTAGAGATGTTATACCTTTCCCAAGGACACCAGGTAACTGTGAGTTTTAGGAGGTTGTTTATGGATAATTTTCTTTTAAAAATTATTGATGAAAATGGTGAAGAAGTTTGGAGTGATAAATTTAAATTTGGATATGTTCATTTAGATAGTTTTAGAAAATTTGCTAATGTTAAAAATCTTGATATTTCATTATCTACTGATGAGACTGCAGCTTTATCTCTTGCTTCTATTTCTTATATTTCAATATTAAATGTTAAAGTAGGGTATGGTTTTTATTTACCTGAATTATGTAGCAAAAAATAAATAGAGTATTTAGAAAAATATTTACCATTTTTTAAAGAAGAAGAAAATAAAGGTAAAATAGTAGATGTTGATATTTATTCTAAAGAGAAAGTTTATTACAATCATCAAAATTAGCGTGATTTAAAAATGGAGGAAAAAATAGATATTCTCGAAAGAAAGAAGAACGAAGAAAATTTGGTTACAGAATTATTGGAAGAGGAACTAAAAAGACAAAAAGAAATTATAGAATCAAAAAAGAAGTGGTTTATATGTATGATAAATATCATTTAGAAAAAGAACAAAATATATTTTCAGCTAGAAAAAAGCTTTTTTCTAACATTTATAATAGTGCTAGACTTGAAGGAATTAATATAGCTTATGAAGATACTAAGAAAGTTTTAGAAGGAGTAAATGTTCCTAGTTTACGATTAGATGAAACAAATTGCATTTTAAATTTAAGAGATGCTTGGAATTTTACTCTTTCTAATATAGATACTGATATTACACTTGATTTTATATGCAAAGTAAATTCTTTTGTGTCAAGAAATGAATCTTTAGAATGGGGTGTTTTAAGAACAGTAAAGTTGGTATAAATGGAGTAGATTATATTCCTGATATTCCTAATAGAGAAGATGTTATTACAAATATAAACGAGATTTTAAAAGAAGAGAATATAACTGGTAGAAGTTTAAACCTTATGCTTTATTTAATGAGAAGTCAAATATTTTGGGATGGTAATAAAAGAACTGCTATCTTAGTTGCTAACAAACTTCTTATAAGTAATGGCTGTGGTATTATTTCTGTTAAAGAAGAAGATATCAAGGAATTTAATAAACTATTAACAGAATATTATAATACTGGCAATAAAGATAAGATAATTCCTTTTCTATATGATAAATGTATATTTGGATTAGAAATAAATAACACATAGATTTGATTCTATGTGCTATTTAATTAATATTTAAAATATAAGAGTTTTTAATATTCTCCCTGTATTTCTAAAATTATACTTTGCTACATCTTTTAACTTTTCTTCTCCATACTTATTAACTAATTCTTCACCAACTTTATCAACTTCAGGACCTGCTCCTTTAGGAAGAGGTAATCCTACCTCATCGCATAACTTGTCAAACTCTTTTAGAAATATATATCTACTAATAATAGATGCTGCTCCAACTGCTAAATTCTTATCTTCTGCCTTTTGAACAAAAGTAATACCTCTTTGAACATTAGGAACATCTTTAATATAGTCATAGTATCTAGCTTCTCTTGCAAATTCATCGACAATAATATAGTCAACTTCTGGCTTTAAATCTTGCATTATCTGATAAAGTACTTTGTTATGCATAATGGCTTTAATCTTATTCATATTAATATCTTTGCTATACTTTTCATTATATTCTTTATTAGTTAAAATTAAACTACGATAAGGAATCTTTTTAATAAGTTCTGGAGTTACTTTTAAAATAAAGTCATCAGTTAATTTTTTAGAATCTCTTATTCCTAAATCTTCTAAGTATTTTACATTATCCTTACTTACATATGTTGCCGTTACGACAATGGGACCAAAATAGTCTCCTGTTCCTACCTCGTCACTTCCAACAGAAGAACAATTATGATATATAGAATCCTTTTCTTTCTGTTTTTCTTTTTCTTCTTTTGTATTACTTAATATAGTACCCCACAGATTAGCATCTACATCGGCACTTGTACCTTGAAACATAACTTTACCTGATTCATACATCGTAATAACAGTATCTTCATCTTTCGCTTGAAAGACTACATAAGGGATTTTTTTATCACGCATTTTATCCTTATAATATTCAATCATCTTTCTCTTAACTTCATCATTTACTTTAATAACTACGTTCATACTTTACACCTCTTACAAAATATTATAGCATAGTTTAAAAAAATAGTTTATAATAAATATAGGAGTGTGATATTATGAGTCCTAATATATTTAGTGTAGTTATTGTTTTATTAATACTACTAAGTGGAGTTTTAGGAAGTAAAAGGGGAATTTTAAAAGAATTAGTGGTAATTGTAGGCACGATAGTTGTCTTTGCAATAGCATTTTTCTTAAAAGATCCTCTAGCTAGTTTTTTCTGTACATATTTACCATTCTTTAATTTTAAAATACCTTTAGGTAATTTAGTTAGTTTAAACATTATTTTCTATCAATTAATAGCATTTCTATTAATAGTTATAGTATTAAGATTAATATTACAAATATTAATAGATGTTACAGGTATATTTAGTAAAATTATTAATGCCACAATTATTCTTGCTTTACCTAATAAATTATTAGGATTTGTAGTAGGACTATTAGAAGGTTATATCTTAATGTTTATTATTTTAAATGTTGTTGCTATACCTATGAGTGGAAGTGAACTATTTATGTCTTCAGGTGTAAGACAGTTTATTGTTAATGATACACCAGTGCTAAAAGACTGTTTAGGGGGATTAAATTATGCGATTGATGATGTACTTAGTTTATCTAGTAATGATGATAGAAATACTAATGATTTAAAAGTAATTGATATTATGTTAAAATATAAAGTAGTAAGCACAGATTTTATGGATAATGTTAAAGAAACTGGTAAATTAGATACTATTAGTGGTTTAGATAATGTTATTAATAATTATAGGGAGGGATAGTTATGATTTATTTAGAAGATACAGATGATTTTGAAAACTTAATAAAAGAAGGAGATGTAATAGTAGATTTCTTTGCTACTTGGTGTGGACCATGTAAGATGTTAAGTCCAGTACTTGAAGAAATAGCAGAGAAATTTCCAAGAATAAAAGTAGTTAAAGTAGATATAGATCAGTTTGATACTTTAACAAGAAGTCATGGTATTATGAGTGTACCAACTATGGAAGTATATAGAAATGGTACTTTAGTAAAAAAAGAAGTTGGCTATCACAATTTAGATGAAATAGTATCTTGGTTACCAAGGGACTAGTTAAAACTAGTCCTTTTCTTTGGTGCAACTAAAATTTTACATAAATTAACTAAAAATTGGTAGGACGCAACTAAGTTTTTTGATAAATTCTAAACAGAGGTGAGAAAAATGTTTTTTGCTAGTAATTTGCAAAAGTTAAGAAAAAGAGAAAATATGAGTCAAGAAGCTCTAGCTGAAAAATTAGATGTCACTAGACAATCTGTTTCTAAATGGGAAAGTGGAGCGAGTTATCCTGAGATGGATAAATTAATATCTATATGTAAGATATTTAATGTAGATATGGATACTTTAGTAAAT
>CALVVD010000037.1 GCA_944363745.1 uncultured Bacilli bacterium
ATTTACTAATTATATATGCTAAAAAACACCCTAATTACAAAGTATAATAGAGTGTTTGGAAAGAAGCTTTTTTACTTAAATTTTCTCTAAAAGTATTTATCTTACTTTAGAATATTTTGAAGCTTCTAAAGATTTTAAGAAATTATTTCTTTTTTTCCTTAAATAAGCAGGAATATTAGTAACTAACTCCTTAGGTGCAGTATAATATACAAAGACTTGAGTTGGTGTTCCATATGGAGCGTCACTATACCAATTTTCCATAGGATTTTCTGTAACTAAATGTCCAGTATGTAAACCTAATTTAACAAGTTCACTTTGATATGCAATAGCATATTGAGGCACATAAGAAATGCTATCAAATAATCCATCTACTACAGGTCTAACAGTTCTTTCTTTAATTTCTCTTACTTCATCATTAGATGGGCGACCATCAATACCATAATTTACATAATTTATAATATCTTTAGCAATCCTTTCATAGCACATAAATTCTTGAGCTTTTTCAAAAGAACCACAGCTTTCTACTATCATTTGCATCATATTATTTTCATTATTCATTCTTTATTCCCCCTTCAATTGAATGCAGCCATATTATAGCACATTTTTGTTACTTTGTCAACTAAAACAAACTTAACTGATTAGAGTCTGGTAAGTCATTAAGGATTCCCATCTCTGTCATTTTATCGGTTAGGGTCTTTGAAACTTTACCACGTTTTTGTAAATCTTCTTTACTTAAGAATGGTCCTTGTTCTCTTGCTTCTACTATAGTTTTAGCAACTGTAACACCTAGTCCATCTATTGTTTTAAATGGTGGTATTAATGTATTTTCATGTTCTTCATCTACTATAAATCTAGTAGCATCACTCTTCTCTAGAGAAATAGGTGCAAATTTAATACCACGAGCCGTTGCTTCTAAAGCAATATGAAGAGATTCTATTATATTTGTCTCTTTATTAGTCGCTTCAAAACCTTTAGCCATTAAGTCATCATATCTTGTTTTTATAGCATTATAACCTTTTATCATCGTATCGATATCAAAGTCATCTACTCTAATAGAGAAAAACGCTGCATAATAGTAAAGTGGTTTATAGACTTTAAACCAAGCAATTCTAATAGCACTCATAACATAAGCACAAGCATGAGCTTTTGGGAACATGTATTTTATTTTATGACATGACTCAATATACCATTCTGGAACATGGGCTTCTCTCATTTCTTCAACCATACCCTTCCATGTTTCTGGATCTTTTGTCGCTTTACCCTTTCTAACATGCTCCATTATTTTAAATGCTCTAATAGGTTTCATTCCCCAGTTCATTAAATTAACCATAATATCATCACGACAACCAATAACATCTTTAAAGGGAACAATATTATTTTTTATAAGTTCACTAGCATTACCGGCCCAGACATCAGTACCATGTGATAGACCTGATATTTTAACTAGTTCTGCGAAAGTTGATGGTTTAGTCTCAACAAGCATTTGAATAACAAAACGAGTACCGAGTTCCGGTAATCCTAATGTTCCCGTTGGACATAAAATATCTTCTTCTTTTACTCCTAAAGCAAGAGGACTTGATAAAAGAGAAAATATTTTCTTATCATCCATAGGTAGAGTTGTTATATCAATACCAGATAAGTCTTGCAACATTCTAAGGACTGTAGGATCATCGTGACCTAGTATATCTAGTTTTAAGACGTCTTGATCAATGGCATGATAATCAAAGTGAGTTGTTCGCCACAGAGAGGTATTATCATCGGCAGGATACTGGAATGGAGTAAAATCAAAAACATCCATATAACCTGGTATAACAACAATACCTCCAGGATGTTGTCCAGTTGTTCTTTTAACACCAGTACATCCTTTAGCAAGTCTTTCAATCTCTGTACTTCTTTTACCAACAATTCCATGTTCTTCAAAGTAGCCTCTAACATAACCATAAGCTGTTTTTTCAGCGACAGTACCAATAGTACCAGCACGATAAACATTATCAACTCCGAATAATACTTTGGTATATTCATGAGCTTTCCATTGATATTCTCCTGAGAAGTTAAGATCAATATCAGGAACTTTATCAGCATTAAAACCTAAGAAGGTTGCAAATGGCATATCTTGTCCTTCTTTACCTAGAGGTTGTCCACACTTAGGACAAGTTTTATCTGGTAGATCATAACCTGATGGATAATCTTTTCCATAAGGAATACCTTCATCATTAATAAATTCAGAGTACTTACAATCTTTATTACGACATAAATAATGAGCAGGAAGAGGATTTACTTCTGTTATTCCCATCATGGTAGCAACGAAAGATGAACCAACAGAACCACGGGAACCAACGATATAACCATCATCATTTGAATGTTTAACTAACTTTTGAGCGATTAGATAGATAACATCGAAACCTCCACCTATGACACCACCTAAATTTTTCTTAAGAGCCTTTTCTAACTCTTCATCTGTAATATCAGGTGTCTCTATTTTTAAATTTTCTTTAATTACTTTTTTTACTTCATCAAAACCTTTTAAAAGAGTACTATGTAAATTAGCAAATAATTTTGCTTTAAATTCATCTTCATTTAAATTAGGCTCTTCTCTTTTTAACTTAGCATCAAGCGCTTTAAAAATACCATCACCATATAACTCAGTACTAATTCTCTGTTCTATATTATAAGGAAGAGGACTACCATACATATCACTCGCTTTTGTAAAGACTAAATCAGTAACAGTCTCTACACTTTTATCAATTTTAGGAGAGAAAGGTATTCCTCCTGTTTCAATAATTACTTCTATAATTTCAGCCATATCAGCAATCTTTTTAGGATTATCAATAACTATTAACTTTCTAGTCACATCATCTAAGAATGAAAAGTCTTCTAGCATCTCTATTGTTGTTCTAAAATGATTTGAAGGAATATTCTTAATACCACCTCTTGCTAGAGGATGACGTCCTCCTCCTGGTACTTTTTGATTTACAATAATTTCTCTATATATTTTATCTTCTCTTGTTATATGATGAACATCTCCTGTTGCCACTATCAACTTACCTGCTTCTATTGTGGTATCTATAATTTTTTTAATATTACTAATTACTTCACCAACATTAGCAAAATCACCTGTTTCTACTAAATGAGAATAACACTCAGGAGGTTGTACTTCTACATAGTCATAGAATCTAATAATATTAGATAATTCTTCTTCACTCTTACTAGAAGCTTGTTTAAATACTTCAGACTCATAACAACCACTACCAATAAGTAATCCTTCACGATACTCATTAATAACACTTCTTGGTATTCTTGGAGTCTTATATAAATAAGTAGTATTAGCAAAAGAGACTATTTTAAATAAATTCTTTAAGCCTTTTTTATTTAAAGCGATAATATTGATATGATTAGTATTACCATATTTATACATTTCTTTAGAATCTACAATATTAGATAACTCTTCCATAGTCTCAATATTACGACTATCTAATTTTTCTAGCATTTTATAAAGAACTAAAGCCGTACCTTCAGCATCATAATCTCCTCTATGGTGACTCTCTTCATCCCAAGGAACATTATATCTTTTAACTAAAGCTGATAAACCATGACGTGCATAATTATTATCTAAGGTTCTAGATAATTCCAAAGTATCAATAACAGGGTTCTTAAATTCTCCTAAATTATATTTTTTATAAGCCATCTCTAAGAAAGAAACATCGAACTTAGCATTATGAGCTACCATAGGTAAATCCCCAAACCAATCAATAAACCTTTTAACAGCATTCTCTTCATTATCTTTATCTTGTAACATAAAATCTGTTATATTAGTTATTTCTGTTATTTTAGCAGGTAGTGGCCGTCCTGGATTAATCAATTCATCATAACGCTCTAATATTTCTCCCCCCTTCATCTTAACTGCACCAATTTCAATTATAGAGTCAGCACCACCGGCATTAAATCCTGTAGTTTCAAAGTCAAAGACAACATAAGTTTGATCTAATAGTTTACCATCATTAGGTCTAATAACGATATCTACATTATCATCTACCATTACAAGTTCTGTTCCATATAGTGCTTTAAATTTATCTTTATCTTCTCTACCTTTATTATAATCTCTTACTAAATTATAAACATGAGGAAAAGCTTGAACACCATTATGATCTGTTATAGCAATGGCCTTATGTCCCCATTTCATTGCCTGTTTAACTAGTTTTACTTCATCGGCAACTCCATCCATCTGACTCATCATCGTATGAGCATGTAATTCTATCCTCTTCTCATCTGCATCATCAACAATCTCTTCAACAACATGATCTACTTCTTCTATATCTCTAGCATTTAAAACTAATTCATCTTTAGAAAAACTATCATTTTTAGTATATCCTCTAATCTTAAACCATTTACCACCTTTTAACTCTTTACAAAGTCTAGAATATTCCTCATCTTCATTACAAAATACTTTACAAGCGATACTATCAGTCTCATCAGTTATTTTAATAGTTATAATCTTAAAATTAGTCTTATTAGATTCAAAATAATCAGTACCAAAAATATACCCTTCAACAGTTACATCATTATCTTCTCCTAATAATAAACTCATCTTAATAGGATCAGTATCTATATGTCTACCTAAAACACATCCTTCTTCAGTTGTTTTTCTTCTTCTAGGTGTTCCATTATTAAAATGTTTAGCTTCTTCTTTAATTACATCTTTTTTAATAGGTTCAGGTATAACTACATTAGAAAGTTCATTACTTATCTCATTTTCAATTAAATCATCTTCTTTTACAATAGTATTAATAAATTCATTATATCCTAATGACTGATAAAATTTATTAACAAAAGAACTAATATCTTTTAATCTATCTTCTTCTTTTTTATTATAAGCGACCAATTTTAATTCATTATCTTCACATTTCAAAGCATCTTGATATAAATCTATTAGATTAATTTTATTATCTTCTTTTAATTTCTTTAAGATATAAGGATAATATTCTAATAGTTTATTATAGTCTTTATTCTTTACATCAAAAGAAAATGTTACATCTTCAGCAAGTAAATTACTATTATTATTTAAATAATCCATTACTTCAACAGGTAAATAATTATCAATAGTAATTTTTACTAACCAATGCTTACTTTTCTTACTAATAATTATCTTATCTAACACAGCATTCTCAAAAAAAGAATAGTAATCAGTATTAAGATTTATTCTTTTTAATAATATTTCTAACTTCTCATCCATAATTATACCTCTATATTATTTCTAATTCATTAATCTTTAAAATATGTTTTTGATGTTTTATACAAAAATCTATAAAAGCTTTCAAATCAATAGTTGCAAGTCCTCTTTCAAAAGTATATTTATCAAGTTCAAAGACTATTTTATCCCTCAACATTCTATTAAGTATCTCTTCTTTAGAATACCCTAAATACATAAGAAAGTAAGGATATAATTGACATTTTAAGAATTTAAGATGTTTATCCCCTTTTAAATAAACACTTTTATTTAAAAGTCTAGATGCAAGTTCATTATCAATAGCAAGTTCAATAACAGCATCTACCAAATCTTTATATTCTACTTGATAATTAGCGAGTTCTTTTCTTACGATATGTTCAATGATATTGATAATAGCAAGAGTATAGTTATCACTATCAACTCTATTTCCCCAAGTAATAGTATTTACTCTTCTACTTTTTGGTATCGTCATACCAATAACATCTAATTTTTTATCTACTACTAAAACATGATATAGTTTTATATCAAATTTTAATATTTCTTTTAAATTTTTATTTAAGTCTTTTTTTAAATTATCCCAATTTTGTAATAATTCTAGGCGATATTTTTCTGTATCATTTCTAATTTCTTTATACATATCACTATTCTTAACCATATCAAAAATAGTATCATCACACGGAATATAATTTTTAGGATCTTTTAATATTTGTTCTTCTTCTTTATATAAATCATTATAACTATGACGATAGTTTTTCCACAGTTTCTGTTTAAAACTTTGGACAGACTGGGAAATAGAAGCATTAAAAAGTAAATTCCAGATTAAAACATAATCATTTAAAACAAAGTTTAAATTCATTACTATTCCCCCTAACATATATAATAAAGTTTATCATAAAATTTATAATAATTAAAGAAAAAACGTCAAAATATTTTGACGTAAAACTTAGGCTTAATCTTTTCTCTATTTTTATAGAATTAGATAGGATATAAATATTTACAATTCTACTATCTAGCTAGTATTTAGTGTCAATAGTACAAGGAAATTATCAAAAACTTTTTTATGGTTTTAATGCAGTGATAGGAACGATATATATACCAGTTTCTTTATCTTTTACAACAGAAGTAAAATTTCCTGTTATTATACACATAAATTTAGGTTTAGTTGTCATATTATCATAAAATTTTAGTAAATCTTTTTTAGCAGTATCTATTGCATTATATCCTAATTTTATTTCAACCGCTGCATAGTCACCATTAGAAAACTCTAATATTGAATCAACTTCTAAACCTGTTACATTATCTCTAAAATGATATAAATGTCCACCTAAATATTCTATATATATTCTAAGGTCTCTTTCTACTAATGATTCAAAAAGAAAACCAAATGTTTTTAAGTCCTTAAGTAGTTTATCAGCATTCATATTTAAAGAGGCACAAGCAAGTGATGGATCTGTTAAATGTCTCTTAGGAGATTTTCCTATTCGCTCTTTAGAACGATAATTCTCGCTATAGGCTTCTTGATTTTCTATTATATGTAATCTATCCAATACATCCAAATAATCTTTTAAGGTTATTCTACTTTCAATTAGTTCTGTTTCATTTTCATAGTTCTCTATATCTTTTATAAGGGTTTCATTACTAACAACAGTAGATTCATTTCTTGATAATGATTTGAGCAACATCCTCATTTTATTTTTGTCTCTTTTTTTATCATCATTCATATCTTTATCAAGAATAGATTCTATATAACTTTTAGGTATTAATCCTACTTTATCTGCATCTACTTTTATATTACTAGGCCAACCACCTCTTACTATTAAATTAGCAAGTTCTTTTAGAGAAGGTATTTTAACATTGACATTTTTCTGTTTATCTTCTAACATTGCGGTTAATGAAGCTTCACCAGTAGAATCTCCTGACTCATAAAGTGACATTGTATACATTTTTACTTTACCTATTCTCCCTGCTCCAGAATGAAATACTTCTTTTTTTCTTTCATCATTTAATTCTGTTGAACAAGTTAATATATATTTTCCTTTTTTAGAATCTTCATCGCATTTTCTTCTAACTTTATCCCATATTTTAGGTACTAAATGCCATTCATCTATTAATTCAGGTTGTTCTTCATTTAATATTAATTCTAAATCAAGCAAAGCTCTTTCTTTTGTTTCATCATCATCAAGATAGACGGCACTTTTTGCATGTTTAGAAGATGTCCATGTCTTTCCACACCATTTAGGACCTTCAACAGATAAAGCTCCAAAAACTTTTAAATAATCATCTAAGTTTTTATCAATTAATCTTGGCATGTATTCATTATTGTTAATATTCATAAAAGCTATCACCTCTATAGAGATAATAGCATATTTTTATAATTTCTTCAATATCAAAATATACAATTTTTAAGAAATTTAATATACTTTTTTTAAGGTTTTCGATATACAATTTTTAAAAATTAGTTATAACATAATATACACCAAAACCTACTCCAACAATTAAAGCGATAGAAAATAGAAGTTTTAAGAAAGTTATAAACTTTGATGTTTTAATCTCTTCTCCTTCAAATTCAAAGTCTTCTTCACTTAAATCAAGACTCTTTGTATAGAATGATTTATCTATTTCATTAGATAGATCTCTTGTTTTATCTTTTATTTTATCTAATTTCTTAGTATCATCTTCTACTTTACTATCTTCTATTTTAGTAGCGATAGGTTTTAATACTTCTTCATTTACATTAGTAGCCATTAAATCACTTAAAAGTGAATTAGTATTATCATTTTCTAAAGCTTCTCTTTTATCTATTTCTTCTCTTAATTCTTTAGAAGTTATAGTATTAATTAAATCTTCTAATTCTTTTTCATTTTCTATAGGTTTATGTCTTAATTTTGTCTCTTCTTTAAATTTCTCTAATTCTTCTTCACTACTCTCTAAAATATTATATTTCTCATTATGTAGTTTTCTTTTCTTTTCTAAATTATCTTTTTCTCTTAATTCTTTCGCTTCTTCTAAGACTTTATTTATATCATAGGTTTTATGTTCATTAGTATTATATACATAATTAAATTCATCAAGTTCTCTTCTAACTGGAGGTTTTTTTATATTTAAATCATAATCTTTAATTTGATGATATCCTTCTCTTGTCCGATAATTCTTTTTAGCAGAGTTTAATTCTACAGCTTCTATTTTGGAAACATCTGTTAGAGTCGTATATTTTTCTAATTTACCTAAATCATTATATAAACTTTGATTCTTTTCTGTTCTACTTCTTGCTCTTGTATTACTAGAATTATCATAACGTTCCATTCTTCCCATGATATCACCTTCTTTACTATTACTTTAATGATATCATACTATTAGAAAAATTTAAAGTAGGCAAAAGCGGAAAAATAGTATATAATTAAAACTGAGGTGATAAAAATGAAAG
>CALVVD010000038.1 GCA_944363745.1 uncultured Bacilli bacterium
GCATTTTATTTAAAATATATCAACTTTTCAACACCAAATTTTAAAAAAATAATCACTTTTGGTGTTTTAAGTCGTGGAGTAAACTACAATTTCGGGCAAAATCACAACTTTTTTAAGAAATTTACAAAAACTACTTGTAAAAACTTAGAAAGTCATAAAATAAAATAAAAAAGCTATAGAAATTGTTTTAACTTTTCTATCGCTTCTTCTTGCATAGTAACATATTCTTTAGCTATTCTTGTTACATTAGGATCAGTTTCTTTGTGATTTAATAATTTTCTTCCTTCAATTATTCCCATATTAGTTCCTTGTACTAAAAGTTCTGCTATCTTAGAAGTACTATCATCTGTTAGTGTTTTCATATTAACTCCATACCAAGTCATTACTTTATTCATAGTATTAGTCTCATGTGGTTTTTTATCACTATATTCTGGATATAGTTTACATATTTCTAAAGATATCTTCTTATACTTTTCATACTGTCTATTTAACTCAGTACGAAGATTATCATCTTTAACTTTCTCTAAGACAAAATGTATAGCATCCATGCCCATACAAGCACCTTTATTAAGTTCATCTAAAGCATTCACTTCATTTTCATCATGCATAAAATCCCTCCATAAATATTATGGAGAGATTATTTATTTTTATACTTAAATTACTTCTTGATCTTCTTTTATTTCTTGCATTTGATTATTTAAATTTAACATTTTTTGATCTAATTTATGAATATCATCAGCACATTTTTGCATTTCTTCTTGTATTTCTATAGGAATTTCTCCTTTAAATTTATAAGTAATTTTATGATCTAAACTAGCCCAGAAATCCATCGCTACTGTTCTAATTTGAATTTCTGCTGCCACCATAGTAACTCCATCTATTAAATAAACTGGTACATAGACATTTAAATGATAACTAGAATATCCTGTTTCTTTAGGATTTGCAATATAATCTTCTTTATCATGAACAGTTATTTGATCACTATCTTCTATCATTTTAACTATTTTTTTAACATCAGATAAAAAGGAACAAACGATTCTAATACCAACCATGTCATGAACATGTTCTTCTATATTTTTAACAGTAACATCATATCCTCTAGATATTAGTTTCCTACTAGCACTATCATAACTCTTTAAACGTGACTTTATATGTTCTACGGGATTATAATTATTTTTATATTCATAGTCTTGTAATAAAATACTAATCTCTGTTTCTAAAGTTTTTAAAGCTGCTGAATACTTCAAAAGTAACCCCTCTAATTCTTTAGTATCCATAATCCTCCTTTCTATTAAGAATAACACTAGACTATTTATCTTCTAAGTCTAGTGTTTCTATTTCTTCTACTACAGCCATTTGTTGTTCAACAATTATCTTTAATTTACGTTTAAATATTTTAACATTTTTCTCTAATGTATCCGCTTCATTTTCTATTTTTCTAGCTTTTAACAATGACTCTCCCACTATTCTAGAAGCATTATGCTTGGCATCACTAACTATCATATCAGCTTCTTCTCTAGCAAGTCTTTTAACATTATCGGCAGTTTTCTCAGCATTGATTAAAGAGTGTTTTAAAGTATTTTCTAAATCCTCATAATGACTTAATTTATCTTTTAAATCTTCTATTTCTTTTTTCTGTTCTTTACACTTTCTAATAATACCTTCTGTCTCTTTAATTACATCATTAACAAATTTATTAACTTCTACTTTATTATAACCATTCGCTTCATAGTTAAATTTGTCCATTAATATCACATCCCTTATAACGGGTTAATTACCAATCAAATTCATCGTCTTCTTGTTTCTTAGACTTTCTAGGTGGTTTTGGTGGAGCATCATCAGATATTTCTCCTTCTACATTAACATTATTCGGAGTACATAAAAATATTCCTCCTCCTAACTTTTGTAAGTCTCCTCCTATTGCATATAAAGTACCACTTAAGAAATCAACTATTCTTTTCGCTTGATCTGGTGTTACACGTTTTAAATTAACAACAACAGCATTTCTTTCTTTTAAGTAATCTGCTATTTGTTGACTTTCTGAGTAAGCACGAGGCTCTAATAACATCATTTTACTACCTGCAACCCCATTTTCATCAAAATATTCTTCTTTACTCACTTTATAATACTCCTCCTCTTTATACTCTTCTTCACCATCTGGAATATCACTTCCAATTAATTTTTTTAATTTATCTAAAGCCATTGTCTCATCCTCCTATTAACTATATATTATACTAACATATTTTTTTTATTTCGAAAAGAGTTTTTAATTATTTATACCAAATATTTGCAATATCGACGTTATTAGATAATGGTTCTGGATCTGCTTTCTTGAAGTAAAGGCTTATTGGTACTTTAAATGCACTACCGAATGCGATAGCATTTCCTGGTTTTAAGTTCTTTAATTGATTAGCAACTTCTAAAGAAATAGATGGTACCATATCTTTAATATAAGCTAAATCTTTAGGATGAAGGGTTCTAAGAATAACAAAATTAGAACACTGCGATATCGCTGTATCAGAAAGTTCACTAGGTCGTTGCGTAATAAGGCCAAGTAAAACACCATATTTACGTCCTTCTTTAGTAATACGATCAAAAATATTATAACCAAGTATTTCTGTATCGGTATCTTTTTGAACATATCTATGTGCTTCTTCAATAATGATATGATATGGAACACTACCACGATTTTCATTAGTAACCGCTGTATCAAATATTAATTTTGATATTATTTTTGTTATTACTTTAGCAAGTCTATCTTCAATATAACTGATATTAAAGTTTACTATTTGACATCTATTACCATTCATATCTGTAAATAATCTATCTAAATAAGTATCTTTAGATATATAGGAATTAGCATCAAAGAAAACATGATTAGGACTATTAGCAAGGGAATGTAATCTAACACTTAAGACGTTAGCATAATCATAGACTTTATCACTTTTTAATATTCCTTCACTAATAAGTGCAAAATCCATCGCTGTTTCTAAGTCTTTAAGGGTATAAGCTATTAATTTTTGGGGTCTATCTTCTAAGTTTAAATCATCCATAATAAAGGTTTTAACAAAATTAACAACAAGTTCCATTTCCATTAGTTTACCAGTTTTATCGATATATAGACATTGTTTAAAGGTTCTCGTATATCCAGGTTGAACTATTTTAGCATCAAGACTTAGGTCTTTAGTATTAAATTTAGTCAAAACAGCAATAACTTGATCCCTTATTTTGGTAGATTGATGTCCGCTTAATAAAATATCAAGGACAGCTCTTGCTATAATATCATTTTTATATTTAATAACATCAGGATCATCTCCTGTAAGAATAGTAACTAAACTTAAAGCTTTTTCTATTATCGGTATTTGATTAGGAGTAGTTACATCTAAAAGTAAAGCAAGATCATCTACTCCAAGTAACCATAAAGGTATATTTAAAACTTCAGCAAAGGCATTAGAAGTATTAGTTGTATATGTTTTATAATGCATATTAGGATTTACTTTATCAATACTACCTAAACTTCTTGTATACTCGCCATAAGCATCAAACATAACGACATGAGCATCAATAGGGCTTTTATTAGGATCAGCGAAAACATTTTGTAAAATACGACTAACTGAAAATGATTTTCCTGCTCCACTATTTCCAAGTATGGCAAAGTGATTACTAAAAAAGCCATTTATATCAACATTTATTTTATAATTTTGATAGATATTAGAATATCCAAAAGTAACTTCATTTTTACCTGGTTCAACTGGACCAAGTATTAAAGAAAGTTCTTCCATATTAACAATTCTAACACTAGATCTAAAAGATGGTTTAACACTAATACCTGGTAAGAAAGTATTATTTTTAATCTCACCTACTATATTTACTTTTAAAGTTGTTCTTGTACTATTAACAATCTCGCCAACTATTTTAATATCACCATCTATAAATACAACATGTAAATTTAAAAGATTAGCTTGTTTAGTCAAATCTATTGTTAAATCTATAATAACACTATTATCAATTATTTCTTTTATTGTACCAAGCATCATAACACCTTCTTATTCTATAAAAATTATACTATAAATAAATTTTTACGACAAGTACACTTTATAATTTTTTTAAATATATAAATTATTACTATAGTGTATTTACGAAAACCTGTAACTTTTTTTATACATTTTCTCTTGCTATAGAGAATTTCATATGATACTATAGTTGTAGGAATATTTAATAGTTGGGTGGGCCTCAGAAAGGAGACTGAAAAGCTAATATATGAACAAGAAAGATTGTTTAATTTCTTCTTTAGTAATTATATTATTTCTTCAAAACCTTATATTTTTATTCATGATACTTACCTTAATATAGAAGAATCCACCTAACTCAGCAATGATTTAGGTGGTTCTTAACATAATTTTATTATTCGAGGCCACTCAACATGCGATTATTAAGTATTCCTCTTTTTTATTTTATGTAAATTTCTTTTACATATTCATAGTATCATATATATTAAATTGTGTCAAATAATTTTTTATATCTTAACTAATTAAACTATAACATAAGGTTACGAAAACCCGTAACTTTTTTTATACATTTTCTCTTGCTATAGAGAAGTTAATATGATACTATTTATAATAATTTTACTTATTGTATTACTTTTTGTAGTAATCATTATATTAATATAAGACATAACACAAAAAGAAAGCGCCTAACTAAAACTCTGTTTAATTAGGTGCGACAACTTTTTACAAGAGAAGCACTCAACAACGAGACATTGAATGTTCTCTTTTTTATTTTATGTAAATTTCTTTTACATATTCATAGTATCATATATATTAAATTATGTCAAACTCTATTCATCAAAGAAATCATCAAAGAAGTCATCATCATCGTCATCATCTAATTTAAGATCAACAGACTTTTTAGGTGTAACTTCTTTAACAGGAGAAACAGAACTAACAACGGCTTCTTTAATAGGTTCCTCTTTCTTTTTAAGAGCCTCTTGCTTCTTCTTATTCATCTCTTCTTCTTTTTCAAGTTCTGCAATCTTAGCATCTATTTTCTTAACTAATTCATCAACATCAAAAGCAGGTTTCTTAGGTGCTTCTTTTTTTGGTTCTAAATTAGGATTAAAGAAACTAGGTGCATCATTCATTCTAGGCATATTATTACCAGGCATCATTGGATTAAGACCTTGATTCATTCCGTTATTTGATCCAGCTCCTATACCAAATAAATTAGGTGGAACAAAACCTGGTGGTGTATTACCACCTTCACCATTTGGATTATTACTATTCATCATTTCAAGTAATTTTTCCTTTTTCTTTTCCTTAACAAAAGTTTTTATATCAAAGGTATGTACTGGCAACTTTTCACGAGATGGATAAGTAGCCTTAGGATAAATATGTCCCCAATCAAGTTTAAAATCAGGTGTAAACTTAGTCTTAAATGGTTGCATTCTCATTCTTAAAACAATAACTTCAAATTGTTTCATTCTTTGTAAGTCAGATACAGTTACAAGTGGAGTACTAGCAGTTTTATCATCATCTTTAGACTTAACTTCACCACACATCTTAGATATTTCTTCTAAGGCAGCAAGTTCTGCAGAAATAAGATAAATAATATTACCACAGTTACCTCTTATAGTCTCAGCATTTTCTTTACCATATACTTGATTTAACTGTGCATAGTTTTGAATAATCATTGTAAATCTCATATGTCTTGAACGAGCAGCCGTAATCATGGTTGTAACATCTTTTAATGGTGGCATATTAGCAAACTCATCAAGTAAAAAGTTCGTTCTAATAGGAAGTTCTCCTCCATTTTCTTGCGCAACTCCAATTAATGTTTCATATATTTGCTTTAATAGTATTGTAACTAAAGAATGATATGTTTTCTTTTCATCTTGTACAACTATAAATAAAGCAGTCTTTCTTCTACCAATATCTGCAAGTTCAATATCACTATGACTAAGCATTTCTGATAAATTTTCACGGGAAGCAAATAATTTAATCTTCTGTCTAAATACTGATAATATTGAACCCTTTGTATCTGTTGGAGCATTAATAGTACTTGAAGCATTAATAACAGAAGCACTAGCAGGATCTTTAAATGAGAAATATTCTTTAATGTATGTAGTACCTCCAAACTTCTCTTCTCCAACTGTAGTCATTAAACTAATACTATTAATATTTATCTCATCTTCTTTAGCATCTTCAAAAAGTCCTAAAGCAACACCAGAAAAGTAATCAGCTGATGTCTTTTCCCAGAAAGGATCACTATTATTACTAGATTCATCATATAAAATATTTAAAGCAAGGTCATCTAATAACTCAATCGCTTTATCTTGATTACCACTTTTATACATCCTATAAGGAAGTGATAATGGATTCCAACTACTACCATTTTGAGGATCACGGAAATTAAGTATTTGTACATCATAGCCTTTATCTCTAAGCATATTAGCAGTCGCTTCATAAATCTCACCCTTAGGGTCAGTTATAATCATAGACTCTCCAGCTTTAGCAAGTAATTTTACTGTTGGTTTAATAACAGTCTGAGTTTTACCAGAACCAGTAGAACCAATAACTAAAGTATGATATTCTCCATTATCGACCCAAGCTTCTTTTTCATTAAGAATTAAAGGAACCCCAGCTGCATCACTAGTTTCTTGCTGTGGACTAACCATCACAAGTTCTGCCTTCATTTCTTTATCTTTTGCCCATCTAGAATAACCCTTATCTTTCTTCTCTGTAGTAAAACCAAATCCCTTTTCCATTTCAAAGAAATATGATTTAACACTAATAAGCATTCCTACTAAAGCAAGAAAATAAATTAGTAAAGTTATCCATAAAAATCTAGGTGTAAAAGCAGGAAATGGATTAAGACCACTAAAATATCCTTCTGTAGCAAAAGAATGTAAATTAACAACCCCTATCGCTACTATATATAGAAGGAATATAGCAAAAACTACAAAGATCATTATATCGTCTTTATCAGCCCTAAATTTTAACTTCATAACAATCACCTCTGTAATACTCCGGTTAAATCTACGCTTATTATACCAGTATTTTCATAATTTGCAAAGAATAAATTAATTATAATTTGTTGTTCTTATTATTTTTAGTCATTAAGAATATAAAAACTATAAAAGCAATTATTACTAAAGACACTATAATAATTATAACACCATTATCAATTCCTAAAACATTACTAGAATTATTTTCCATATTTATTACCATATTAATACTTTTCTTGCTATCTTTATTAAATATCCAAGTATAAGTATTACCATCTTTTCTATCAGCATTATTATCTTCTACTAAATAATCAGTTTTAATATTTATAATAACTTCATCTAAAGATGGATAATCATTAAAATAAATAATTCCCTCATTATCAGTAGAAAGAGTTAATTTACTATTAGATCTATCATAAGAAATATTATATGATTTAAACCCATCTTTAACAGTTCTTGCCTCTTCATATTCATCAATATCAAAAGTATATTTATAGTTAAACTCATACCCATTACCTAAATCAGTTGTGCTTTTCAAATAATATTTAACATCAGGAAACTCTTCATCAGGCATAGTATCTACAATAACATCTTTAGCAAAAGCAGGAATATAATTTCTAAAAGATGTTCTTATTAATTCTTTAGAATAAATGGCATTTTCATAAGCAGTTATCACTGTACTTTCATTTATTTTATCATTAACTATTTCCAAATTAACTTCTGCACTACAACCACTAAGTAACAGAGTCATAAATATTAGTATTAAAAATTTTCTTTTCATAATTTATCACCCCGTTAAGCCATAGTATCCATCCATCTTTACCCCCCAGTAATTAGATATATTAAAGTTTCTTCTTGTAAATAATACTCCTGTCATATTACCAGATGCTTCTGCACAAACATATTGACTACCTTCAACTCCAACAACTAAAACCACATGTCCTGATGATTCTAATAAATCTCCAGGTTGTAAAACAGCACTATCAGTTAAAGCTACCCTCTGTGCCCCCGGTAAATTTTGAAAACTACCGGTCACTAAAGGAGATGTACTAAATCCTCCATTATTTAGAGCCCACGTAACAAAACCAGAACAATCAAGACCACAATAATTATAGAAAACACCATTTGCAGCAGCTCTACAACTATTATTACCCCAATTACCATCAGCACCTGTTACTATACTACCATGACCACCACCCCAGAAATAAGGTATTTTAACACCATATTTATTTCCAAGTTCTG
>CALVVD010000039.1 GCA_944363745.1 uncultured Bacilli bacterium
AAAATTAATTAAATCAGGATTAGTATTTTCATCTACTTCAATTATATGATTATTAGCAAGTACTTCATTAATAACATCATCATTATAAAACCAAGTAGCAAGGTATTGATGAGACATAGAAGTCATCGCTGAAGTTATCCAAAAATTTCTAAACCCATCTATTGGTCCATAAAAAAGAAATAAAGAAAAGGAACTACCTATTATAAACAAAGCGATTATTATCTTTGTAATTATCTTTTTCTCTTTTCTTCTTTCTTTTTTTAACTCATATTCTATACTAGGCATGACAATTGTCTTATCTAAGTCATTCTTATTCATCTGGAGTCACTCCATCATCATTATTTTCATTAGACTTTATTTCTTCTTTAACATCTACTTTACCAAGATATTCTCTATCTCCATTAACATCTAAATAATCTCTATCTAATTTAATCTCTTCTAAAGCTTTATCAGTACTATTATTCTCTTTTAAATAATTATTATAAGCCTTAATGTTTTTATTATAACTTTCTACATCACTAATATAAGTATTTACTACTTCTTCATATCCCTCAATCATCGCTTCACATTTATTATTAACATCAGCTTTAGGATGTAAAACATTTACACACTTATCTTCAATTTTATTATAATCTTTATCTATTGTTTTTAAAGCCTCTTCATAACTATTGAATAACTCTTTATATCTAGCATCATTATTTTTTAAAGTCTCATAATACATATCTTGCATTACCTCAGTATAAATATTATCTCTAATAGTATTAAACTTTTCTACATCAGTTTTAAATGTGCTATAAGTATTAACAACAGCATCCATTCTTTTCTTAACTTCAGCTTGATCACTATTATAATTTATAACGATATAAGAAATAATTCCTATAACAATCAATAAAAATCCAACTAATATCATTACACCTAAATGTCTATTACGTTTTTTTACTTCCATAATTACTCTCCTAGCCTTATTTTATTATTAGTATATCAAATATTATATTTTTTACTATTTACATTATAACAAATTATTCGACAAAAGAAAGTAATATAAATTGATTAAACGTAAACTTGACAAAAGAAACTATATTTGAGGAGTTGAAAAGAGTAAAAATATAGTCTATAATGATAGGGTATAGTTTTGTTTTAGACATGGAGGTTAATTAGATGAGAAAGAATAAAGAGAATAAAGAAAAAAAAGAAAAGAAAAATAAAAAATGTAGACTGTGGCTGGCTATTATAAGTATTATTGTTATATTAAGTAATCTTTTTGCTATTTATAATATCCTTTTATTAGGACCAGTTGAAGAAGTAATAAGATATATAATAATTGGTGTATTTGTTATCTTTGATATTTTAATTATATTTAAAGTAAGATCTAAAAGACGACATAAAGAAAAAAAAGCAAAACTCTTAACATTCTTATTAATTATTTATTTAATTATAAACTGTGTTATTAGTGGACTTATAATGTATGCTTATGGGACTTTATCTAGTATCAATAGAGACTATGTTACCTACTCTAGTAGTTTAATAGTTACAGCAGATAGTGAAATAGATGATATTAAAGATTTAAAAGATAATAAGATTGGAATACTATCTGATGAAAGTTCTCCTGAAGGTAATATAATTCCAAATGAAGTCATCAAAGAAGATAATTTAGATAATAATAATGAAATAGTAGAATATGATGATTATTTCTCTGGTATGGCTGATTTATATGATGGTGAAGTTGATGCTTTATTTGTTCCAACTGATTACCCTACTATGTTTGCAAGCATGGAAACCTATGAAAATATTTCTGATGATACAAAAATAATTTTAACTAAAGAAAAAGAAATGAAAAAAGCTAATGATAGAAAATCATCTACAGGTAAATCTGTAACAGAACCATTTACTATTCTTCTAATGGGAGTTGATTCTGCAGAAGAAGGACTTTCAAAAAATACAGTAGCAAATGGAGATAGTTTAATTTTAATTACTTTTAATCCTAATACTTTAAATGCTACAATGTTAAGTATTCCAAGAGATAGTTATGTTCCTATCGCTTGTTGGAGTGGTAATCCTGAAAATAAGATTACTCATGCTGCTGCTTATGGTACTGACTGTATGATGGATACTATTGAAAATTATTTTGATGTTACCATTGATTATTATGCTAAAATTAATTTTAAAGGTTTAGTTAGTTTAGTTGATACTTTAGGTGGTATTACAGTCAATGTACCTCAAGACTTATGTACAGATAACTCTAATCGTGAAGGACAAGTTTGTATAAATGAAGGAGTGCAAACTTTAAATGGTGAACAAGCTTTAGTCCTTGCAAGAAACAGAAAACAATTAACTGGAGGAGATTTAGATAGAGGATTAAATCAACAGTTAGTTATTCAAGGTATATTAAATAAAGTTAAAGATATGAAAAGTATTAATCAAGTTATGGATGTTTTAAATACTGTTACTAATAATTTAGATACAAACTTTACAGAACAACAAATATTATCATTCTATGACATTGCCAAAGACATAATGAATAATGCTCTACAAAAAGATGATGCTGATTTAATTAATATTGAACAATTATATTTAGATGGTACAGGTCAAATGATTTATGATGAAAGAAGTAGAATGGTTTTATGGGATTATATTCCTAATCCTGAAAGTGTTAAAGATATAAAAAATGCTATGAAAGTAAATCTTGGAGAAAAAGAACCTGACATGATTAAAGAATTCTCTTTCTCTATTAATGATGAAGATTATGAAAAAACAGTAACTGGTACTGGTCCATATAAAACAGCATTTACTTATGATTTATTGCCTGATTTTACAGGTGATAGTGAAAGTGCTGCAAGAAGTTATGCTAATGCTCATGGAATTAGTGTTACTTTTAAAGGAACTGGTGGTTATGTAGTAGCACAAAGCTTACCTGCTAATAAAAGAATAGATTTAATGAGTGGAAGTGTTGTGTTAACATTATCTGGAGGAAGCAGTTCTAATAAAACAGAAAATGAACCAAGTTACACTCCTCCTACTGACAATACCAAAGAAGATACTACAGAAAATAATACTGTAGATACAACTCAACCACCTAGTAAGCCATCTGGTGGCGAATCTGGAAGTAGTCAAGGAGGTAGTTCTGGAGGTACTGGTGATGGAGGAACAGATGGTGGAGAAAATCCTCCTGGTACTGATACTAATCCTGACGGTGCTACAACAGAATAAAGAGATAAGCAAAATAACTTATCTCTTTTGTTATGACTTTAAAAAATCCATTACGTAACTTTTTTTAAATTATAGATTTTCTAAATACTCTACCGCTTCATCAAATGTTCCTATCGCTTTAATTTCTATATCATAATCATGTTTTTCTTTTTCTTTTAAAGCTTCCTTATAGTTATCCCCTTTAGGTACTAAAAATATATCTGCCTTAGCTTTTACAGCTCCATTTAACTTATACTTAACACCACCAATTTCTCCAACAGTACCATCACTACTTATAGTCCCTGTACCAACTATAGTTAAACCATGAGTTAAATCTCCTTTAGTCAATTTGTCATAAATAGCAAGGGTTAACATTAAACCACCACTAGGACCACCTTCACTACTCTTAAAATTTAATTCTACTTTAGGATCAGTATCATAATCATAAATAGTACTAACAGATATACCCGTTACTTTATAATCTTCTCCTTCTTTAACAGTTGCTACAACTTCTTTTTCCTTATCATTTCTAATAACAGTTACTTTAATCTTATCTCCTACTTTATAATTTTGAATCTCATTAGTATAATCATTAACACTTTTAATATCTTTACCATTTACTTTCAGAAGTTCATCCCCTACTCTTAAGCCATCATCTTCCTTATCATCTACATAAATAACATAATAATGTTCATCTTTAACATTTACTTCTTTACCTGCTTTTGTATATGCTAACATAATAGCAGTTTGATTAGCATTTTCTAAATATATTTTATTTCTAAACATAACATCTTCACTAGATTCATTCTCTGATAATACAACATCTTCCTTTTTTTCTATATCATAAGAGGGAATTATATTTCCAAGAATAAAAGAAGCGACATTACCTTCTAATTCTTTTACATAAGCAAAGTTTAATGTCCCTTTACTATTATTAGAACCATCTATTTGTACTCTATCATTAATATTAATAGTGCCTCCTCCTGCATAAATATAATAAGGTAGAGGAAAAGTAAAGACAAAGTAACAAATAATTAAAAATATAATTGTTTTATAGTATTCTTTCATAAATCCTTTTATTTTTAAATAAACTTTATTAAACATATCATCATTCCTTTACTATACCATTATACCAAAAGAAGGTAATTTTATGAAAAGAAAATATCAAGAATTATTAGCAGTACTTATTATTATGTTTTTATACTTAGGAATATTTATAAATCCTAAATTAATTATAGAAAGTGGAATTACTAGTATAAATATCTTTAAAACCAAGTTATTTCCATCTATTTTTCCTTTTTTTGTTTTAGCATCTCTACTTCTTAATTTAGGTCTAGCCGATAAAATAAGTAGGAAACTAAATTTTTTAATCAAAAGATTATTCCATCTAGAAGGTATTAGTAGTTTTATTATTGTTATAAGTATTATCTCTGGTTTTCCTAGTGGTTCTAAATATATTAGTGATTGTTATAAAAAAGGTCTTATAACTAAGAAAACTGCTAATTATTTATTAACATTTACTCATTTTGGTAATCCTTTATTTATTTTAGGTACTTGTGGTATTGTTTTAAATAGTACCTCTCTAGCTTATAAAATATTAATTATAAATATTATTTCTAATATTATATTAGGTATTATTCTAAGACCTAAAGAAATTATAAGTAGTAATTATAATATAAATAATAAGTCTCTAAACTTTATGGAAGCCTTACCTAATGCTATTAATGATGCTATTAAATTGTTATTATTTATGTTAGGTTCTATTACTTTCTTTATGTTTTTTAGTAAATTAATTACTTCTATAATTAATTTAAATGATTTCTATAGTGTTATTATTACCGGTATTTTAGATTTAACTAGTGGTGTTAGTATGGTAAATATTTTAAATATTAGTAAAGATTTACAAGGTCTAATAGTTTTATCATTTATTACTTTTGGAAGTTTATCTGTTCACTTACAAGTTATAAACAATATAAAAGAACAAGATTTAAGTTATAAATACTTCTTTATAGGAAGAATTATTGAAACATCTCTTGCTCTTATACTTTACTTATTATTTTAAGATACATAATTTATAGGACAAGTAATAGTAAAAGTATACTCTTCATTATCAAAGTTAGGATGAGTTAAAGTAATAGTTATTTTTAAATAATTAACTGTACTAGAAGTGACATATTCTATTTTAGAATCACTACTTAAATTTAAATCTGCAATAGCAGGTATTTTATAATCAATAACATTACCAACTCTTCCATAACTTATTACTCCATTAGTAGGATTTATATTAATGCTAGATTGATAAGATTCTGGAGTATCAAAAGAAAAAGTAGCACTGTATGAATCTTCTGATATGTTATCTACACTTACTAAATGGCCTTTAATTAAATCATCTTGGATATCTTTTTGTAAATTATTAATATAATTTGTAACTTCATTATTTATCTCTTCTATCTGTTCTCTATTACGATAGTTCATAATAAGATTAAACATACTAACAACAATAGTTGAAACAATTATAAAACAAACAAGTAATTCAACAGCGGTCATTCCTTTATTATTTAATCTTTTCATCTAATCACCACCGTTTTCCTTTCTAGCTTCCATATTTCCATATTTATGGACTCCATTAGACACATACTCTACTATTACTCTATAATATCCATTATCTGGTGTTCTAAAAGTATTTTTACTATAAGTAGGTAAATAACTTATATACTCACTAAAGTCTCTTTTATAAGCATTATTATTATCAACTTCTTCTTTTAATTTAGTAATATCATAAGTAGTTAAATAAATCTTATCTACACTATTTACTGTTTTATAAGCACTGCATTCATAAATACCATTATTTTCTGTATATAAAGAACAGTCACTAATATCTTTAAATCCTGTTGTTTTAACTTCATTATAAATAGAAGTAGGTATTCCTTTTAAAGCTATTTCTCTTCCCCAATAAGCAATATATGTCGCTTCTACTGTATCATAATTCTTTAATCTTTCATATTCTCCAATTAAAGGAATAATATTAGTATAAAGTAAAGAAAAAATGGCCAGAATAAAAACACTAACTATTAAAGTTTCTACTAACATAAATCCTTTTTTGTTTACTATTTTTGTCTTTAACATTAATTACACCCCTTGTAATTTGGCTATTCTTACTATATAATTATTATAGTAAATTAAAAGGATAAAGTAAAGGGGTTGATATTTTGGTAACTTATGATTTAACCAAAACACCTATAGTTAACGTAGTTGATGATATTATAGCCAATGCATCTATTGCAGGTGCTAGTGATATACATTTTGATCCAAGAGAAAATTCTTTAATGGTAAGAATTAGAGTTGATGGAGACTTACAAGATTATACAGAAATACCTAAGATATATGAAAGAAACTTAATTACGAGAATTAAATTAATTGCAAATATGAATATTACTGAAAGTAGACTTCCTCAAGATGGTTCTATTAAAGGAACTATAAAAGGTATTAACTTAGAAACTCGTGTTTCTACTCTACCTACTAATGAAGGAGAAAAATGTGTTATTCGTATTCTTGATTATACAAGAAGTCTTGAAGGTATAGAATCACTTGGCTTTAATGATGATAATTTTAAGAAATTAAAGAAAATGATTGCCGAACCTAATGGTATTATTCTAATAACTGGTGCGACTGGTTCTGGTAAAAGTACTACTGTTTACTCTATTTTACAAGTTTTAAATAAGAAAGAAACTAATATTATTACTGTAGAAGATCCAATAGAAATGAATCTTGAAGGACTAAATCAAGTTCAAGTAAATAGTGAAATAGGACTTGATTTTGCAACTGTTTTAAGATCTATTTTAAGACAAGACCCTAATGTTATTTTAATAGGAGAGATTCGTGATAGTGAAACTGCTAAAATAGCAGTTAGAGCATCTATTACAGGTCACTTAGTACTATCTACAATCCATACTAATAACTCTTTAAGTACTATTGAAAGATTACTTGATATGAATGTAGAAAGGTATTTATTATCAAGCGCTTTATCAGGTATTATTTCTCAGAAATTAGCAAAGATGGTATGTCCACATTGTCATATTAAAGAAGAGACTACCCCATATCAGAAAAAAGTATTTAAAATGGCCTTAGATAAAGATGTAGATTATATTTACAATCCTAATCCAAAAGGTTGTGATAAATGTAATAATGGTTATCATGGACGTATTGCGATTCAAGAAGTACTAGAAATTAATGATGAGATTAGAAATGCCTTAAATGAAGAAGGACTAGAAAAAGATGATTTAAATAAATTAGTATATACATCAGATGTTATTACTATGTTACAAGATGGATTATTAAAAGTTTTAGATGGTTCTACTTCTTTTGATGAAATATATAGAATTATTGATGTAGATGATGATTTAGATGTTTATGCTAAAATTAGAGGAATTCATTATAATGAAGAAAAGAAAGAAAAAACAAAAATAGAAGAAAATACAACTGATGAAGAAGTATTATAAAAAGTGAGAAAAAAAACATATTTTTCTCACTTTTTTATTTTAAGAAATCACATCTCATAACCGGACAGTTTTTAAAACGATATAAAAATGACCTAGAGTTTATCTAAATCATTTTGTCTCTTAAACTATAAATAAACAACCTTTTTTGATATTCTACTTAC
>CALVVD010000040.1 GCA_944363745.1 uncultured Bacilli bacterium
ATAGTCTAAAAAACATTGCAAAAAGGAGAATTTTAAAATTCAAGGAAAATAACTCTTCAATTTAATATTTTCTCTAGAGGAATTTTAAATATTCATATCAAAAAATATCTCAATTTACAAAATCTATACTTTTTTTTAAAATTTTATTTTTCCTCCTTCCTCCATCTTTTCATGAGTCTCCCATCTATCTATAATGTATCATGATAGATAATCTTAGTCAATAGAAAAACTTATATTAGATTATCTCTAATATAAGTACTTATTTTAGAATCTAAATAAATATCTATTATTCCTTTGTTAACTATTTTTATAAATCCAAGGCCATTAATACATATATCTTTTTTAAAACCAACTTCATAAGTTCTTTTTTGTAAATCTTTTAAATTATCATGTTTGTTAGATATTCTTTTAATCTTTAAATCATTAGACATATAGAAAGTAAAACTATTTCTTTCTCCTTCAACATAATCTATTCTTAAAATATCTTCAACAATAATAGATTGTCCCTTCTTAACTTGAAAAGTCTTAGGTTTAATCTCTTTTCTTGGACTTATTTTTTTAAACTCTTCATCACTAATATAGTTAACAATACTTCCACTATCAACAAGACCAGGTGTATCTATTAGAGTTAAATATTCATTAATATCTATTTTAACTGTATTCAAAGTAGTAGATGGAAGTGGAGACATAGTAAGTTCTCTATCACTAGTAGAATAATTTCTTAAGAGTTTATTTATTAAAGTACTTTTACCTGCATTAGTATGTCCTATTACATAAACATTATTAGTAGTTTGATATAATTTAATTTGTTTAAGTAAATAATCAATATTATAATTTTTAACAGAACTAATAACTATTATTTTATCAAAAGGATTATCTAACTTATTAAAATATTCTATAATCTTTTCTTCTTTTACTGATTTAGGTAAAACATCTTTTTTATTCAAGACAAGGATCATCTTATTAGGAATAAGTTCTCTTATCTTAGCAATATCTTCTTCTAAATTTAATAAATCAGCGATATATAAGACTAAATCTTTAGTTTCTCCTATACTTTTAATAATTTCTAAGTATTCATCATTACTTTTTGTAACTGTTTGATATTCTCCATAATTTTTTATTCTAAAACATCTTTGACACAAATCATTATCTAAACTAGTAGTATATCCTTCCCCTAAAACATTCTCATCTTGTAATTTAACACCACAACCAAGACAGCACTTCTCATTATTCATAATATTCACCTTTCTTAAATTTGTTATATTTACTATATTTTTTCATTATCTTATTTTCAAAAAATCTATTAAAATTAGTAATCTTTAAGTCTTTTAAAGCGATAGGATCAACAAATATTTTTTTAATTTTGCCTTTATAACCATATTTCATATCAGTCATAAATTGATCCCCAATAATAGCGATATCTTTATTAAATAAATTATATTTAGCTTTTATTCTTTTCAAAGACCTAATACTAGGTTTTAAAGCGAAAGAATACCCATCTATATCTAAGTTATCTAAAAACACTTTAACACGTTTCTTTGGACTATTAGATACTATTAAGACAATAAAATCTTTTTTTAATTTTTCAATTAATTCTTTAGTTTTATTATCAATATCTAAACTATCTATTTTTACTAAAGTATTATCTAAATCAAATATTAAGCATTTAATACCTTCATCTTTTAGTTTTTTATAATTAATATCAAAAATATCTTTCTTATAAATATCTGGTAAATATTTCATAGTCTTACTCCTTTATATTTAGTATATACTAAATTTATATATTTTTCTAGTTATTTACTTTTTGTCTTATAGGCATAGTATTTATATTTAAACTTGAAAAATTATAACCATTACTCTTAGCATAATCAATTATCAGAGGTAGAGCTTCTACGGTTTTATTTTTAGTATCATGCATTAAAATAACATTATATTTATCATGTGATATGGTATTAATAACATTATTATAGATATCATCTTTAGAAGTATTATACTCTGCATCTGTACTATCTATATTCCAATCATAATATTGATAACCTTTATCAACTACATCTTTAGTTAAAATACTCATAATCCCTTCACTATATTTTTTAGATATAGTATTACTAGAACCACCTGGAAATCTAAGTAGTTTTGTATCAACACCAGTAAGATTATAAATTCTATCATGAACTTGTTCTAAGTCATTATAATAATTATCTATAGATGTATAAATAATATCATATCTATGTGAGGCAGTATGAATACCAATAGAATGTCCTTCATTAACAATTCTTTTAACTAATGAGTCAGTTCCATTACCAGTTATAAAAAATGTGGCTTTAACATTTTTCTCTTTTAAGATGTCAAGAATTTTATCAGTAGTACCATCTCTTGGACCATCATCAAAAGTAAGATAAATAGTATTAGGTAATAAACTCTCTCTTACTTTTACATTTCTTATCGTTTTACTTTTATTATTGCTATTATCTTTAACTTTATATATTACTTTATAATCTCCTACTTTAGTATTATTTATATTATTAGTAATCTCTACTTTAGCAGTTAAGTCTTTATCACAGTTATCACTTACAACTACTCCTTCTTCTATATAAGATTCATTTAGGCTTAAAAACACATTACTTTCACCATTTAATATAATATTAGGACTATCTATATCTTTTTGCTTTATATATCTTGTAACTTCTTTTTTATTACCACTACTATCTATAACTCTATAAATTATTTTATCTTTTAATCTTTCTACTTTTACTTTATCAGTAATGTCTTTATCTACATTATCATATGCTTTATATCCTAATTCTTTATATTTACCATTAGGACAATAGTATTCTTCTGTATTACCTTTTAATATTATTTTAGGTTTTTCTATGTCTTTAACAATAACATTTTGTTTAATATGAAAAGTAAAGATATTGCTCTTATAATCATAATCTAATTGTTTAATGCCTAAGTCTTTAGTATTTATATTAGTAATTGGTCTAACTACTTTTTTATTAAAGGGAAAGGTATTAATAGTTATTCCTTCATTTTGATAAGATGAATTAATATTTATCGTTTTATTAAATGATTCATTAAGTTTTACTTTAGGTACAACTAAAAAAAGAAAAACAAAAAGACATAGTACCAAAGTAACAATAGTATTTATAAATATATCACTTTTAGAGACTCTCCTTCTTTTAATTTTTCTTTTAAACATTTTTATTTCCTCCTAATATTAGTATAGCAGTTAGTGGTAGAAATAACAACTTTTCTATTTATCTAATAAGAAATATATATTATAATTAAGTTAATTATAGGAGGAAAACATGAAAAGTATAGAAAAAATAGTACGTAATATATTAATAGTATTAACATTTATTAGTTTAATTATAACATTTTTAAATTTTACTTATTTAACTTATCAAGATAGAAATATTGATTTAATTAATGACTTTTTAGTCAATTATGTTAATAATGCTTTTGTATTTATTGATAATTTCTTAGTAATTATCTTTGCTATTATTTATGTAGTATTAGGTATAAAATCAAAAAAAGAAGTAGTGTTAAAGATAGCTTTTAGTGTTTTTTCTATTTTAACAACTATGGTTGTTCTAACATTTATAATTAACTTTTTAGCGTCTTTATTTAATATTCTTTAATCAAAGTCTATACTATTATATTTATTATTTTTAATAAATTCTCTAAGTATTTTTGTTAAAGCACGTTTCTCTATACGAGATACATAACTACGAGAAATATTTAATTTATCAGCAATTTGCTTTTGCGTCCATAAATCATTACCTTCGAGCCCATATCTTTTAACAATAATTTCTCTTTCTCTTTTACTTAAGACTTTTAAATAAGAATTAAGTAGTTTAACATTATCTTTTAAATTAATCTCTTCAATAAAATCAGGACGTGGGGCTTTTATAACATCAAGAATTGATATTTCATTGCCTTCTTTATCAAAACCTACTGGTTCATTTAAAGAAATATTTTTATTATTTTTATTATTAGCACGAAAGTACATTAATATTTCATTTTGAATACATTTAGCACAATAAGTAGTAAGACGATTACCTTTATTAGGAACAAAGGTATCTACTCCTTTAATAAGGCCAATAGTACCAACACTGATAAGATCATCTTGATCAATGTTTTTATAATCAAACTTTTTAACAATATGAGCGACTAATCTAAGATTATGTTCTATTAAACTATTACGAGCTTCCTTATCTCCTTCGCCCATCTTTTTGATACATTTTTCCTCTTCTTCTTTTGATAGTGGTTCTTTAAAAACTTGATTAGAGTAACTGGCTGTAAAAGTAAAGAAGCCTCTTAGACTATCAAATAAATTAAACAACATAAATTATCACCTAATAAATAATATGTCAAAAAAAAGGAGTTAGAATAGCTAAGTCCTTTTAGATTTAATATAATTTATTAATGTTATTATCATGGTTATTATACCTGCTAATATAAAGGCAATAGACAGTATAAGTGAAGGTAGAATATCATTTGTATAGAAAGAAAACATTTTAATTAAAGAGAAGTATCCTGTTACTACATATGATATAGCAAAGCCAAGGATAATAACAACTAAACTTACTATAATTTTTAAAATTATAGTTAATCTGTTTTTAAGATTAATATCTGTTATATTTTTAATAATTGTATATGAAATTACAATTAAAGATATAACAATACCAAAAATACCTAAGAAGGTAAAAAGTGATATTGATGATAATGATGGAATAAAAGCTTCACTAGGATTATTAGGATTATATTTTATTATTCTTGTACTGTTCATTTTAGGTAAAATACCAGTTGTAATTGAAGAAGAGACAGTATATTCATGATTATCTACAACATAAGAATAAATAAGGGTATAGATGGTTTCTTCAGGAGGAGTGCCTTCATCACGAAAAATAGTTTCATCATAAGTATTTTTTTCATTATAATCAATTAAATAGCCTGTTGTTTCTTTATAATTTGTTCTATTTTCATTATTTGGTATAGTAAAAGAAATTATTAATACAATTATACTAAATAATAAAACGACAATTCCTATAAATATATCTTCTTTAAAACTATTCATTATTATTATTTCCTTTTTCTTGATGATTTGCTCCTACTTTATGTAATTTTTTAGTATGACCACGTTCCAAATCATTATAAGAAAAGATATTTTCTTTATCATTTACGAATGAGACTATGTCTTTTTCAAGATGCAAGCTTTTAAACAAATCTAAATTAACTATTTGTACTTTAAGTTCTTCACTAATAATTAAAAATGCTAGGAATCTATTAGTTGATGCTCTTTCATAAACAGCTTTACCATATTTAGATATTATTTCTTCTTTCATAAGTTCTAAACTACTTATATTAAAATTACCTTTTAAAGCACCACTATTATATAAATAATTTACAATCTCTGTAGTGTTTTCTTCTATATCCGCTAAAAATTTAGAATATTCTTGTTCTAGTTTTTCTATTTCATTATTTATTGGATCTAAAAAGCCTTTTTCATCATTTAATCTTATTAGATCTTTTGTAGATATATAATAGCCACTAGATAACAAAATGAGTTCACCATTATTAGAAATAGCATATCCTTTATCATTAAAACCTGTAGTATAATATGAAAACGTTTTATTTGGATAATTTTCTCTAATATTTTCTCCATTGAATTCATAAAATTCTTTAATTTTACCATCAATACCAAAATAACTAACTAAATTATTATTTCCAAAATGACATACTCTAGATAAAGGGTTCACTCCTTTACTAAAATCAGCGATACTTAGGTAACCATTAAATATATCAGAGTCATTTTGTTCTTCATTTAAAAATTTTTCTTCTTTAGCATTAAAATATCTAAATTCTTTATCTATCCAAGAAACACTTGCATCTTTACCAACCATAGCATAGCCATATTTATTAAAGTCAGAGGCAATATCGTACCTATATGATAATAGTGATCCATCACTTTCTCTTATATAAGCAAATTTTTTATCAGCAGTTTGTACTACTTTAAAACCATTTACAAAATCACGAGTATTATCAATAATATCAAAAGATATATGTGTTTTAGAAGACTTTGGCATTTTAAAAGAAATAGAAACTTCATCAGCTTGTCCTTCATTTAATGTGTATTCGTATAATACTAATCCACCTAAATAAACGAGTCTAATGCCTTTAATACTAACTATTTTCTTAGGTAATTCACTCATTATTATCACTTCTTTCTTATTTTTCATTTTACAAATGGATAGGATTAAAGTCAATATCTAAATTAACTTTGTTAATAGTAGCATAATAATCTACTAGCTTTTCTAAGACTTCATAAATATTATCTTGATACTGATATTTAAGAATTAATTGATAGTAATAAATGTTCTGCTTTTTAAAGATAGAGGCAGGACTAGGTCCTAAAATAATAGTTTTATCTAAGTATTTACCACAAACTTTCTCACACTTTTTCGCTTCAATTAATGCTAACTTACTATCTTTACTAGAGATATTCAAAGATACAAGATAATAGTAAGGAGGATATTTCATTAATTTTCTATTTTTCATCTCTTCTTTATAAAAAGCTTTATAATCATTCTCTTTAGCACATCTAATAGCATAATTATCAGGATTAAAAGTTTGAAAGATAACATTACCAGATTTATCACTTCTACCAGCTCTTCCTGCTACTTGACTAAGTAAATCAAATGTTTTCTCACTACTTCTAAAGTCAGGAAGCATAAGTGAGGTATCAGCATTTATTACTCCTACCAAAGTAACATTAGGAAAGTCAAGGCCTTTAGCAACCATCTGAGTGCCTAGTAGGATATCTGCTTCCTCTCTTGCAAAAGCATCAACTATTTTTTTATGAGCACCTTTTCTACTAGTAGTATCAACATCCATTCTAAGAACTCTTGCCGTAGGAAAAATATCTTTTAGTTCTTCTTCTATTTTTTCAGTACCTACTCCTAAATCTTTTAGCGATTTCTCATGACAATTAGGGCAAGTAACTTCATACTTAGTGGCATAACCACAATAATGGCATCTTAAGATATTACTACTCTTATGATATGTTAAAGTTATATCACAGTTTGGGCATTTAACAGATTCACCACAATTAGAACAAGTAACAAAAGAAGAATAACCACGTCTATTTAAAAGAAGTATTACCTGTTCTCCTCTTTCTATAGTCTTATTAATTTTATCTATTAAAGGTAAAGAGAAATGTCCTTTAGACTTACCTACTTCTTTATTCATATCAATTAACTCTACTTTAGGTAATTCTTTACCATTGACTCTTTTTTCTAATGTTACTAGATTAAAGACATTTTTTAAGCCTCTAGCATATTCTTCTAGCATAGGTGTGGCACTCCCTAAAACTACTTTAGCATTATTATCTTTCGCTCTTTTTATGGCCACATCTTTAGCATTATATCTAGGATTATTATCTTGTTTATAAGAATCACTATGGCACTCATCTATAATAATAAGACCAAGATTTTTAATTGGTGCAAAAACAGCACTTCTAGCACCGATTACGATGTCTACTTCATCCTTTACAATTCTTCTATATTCATCATATTTCTCCCCATCTGATAAAGCACTGTGAAGTAAGGCAATATTATTTCCAAATCTTTCTTCAAATCGTTTAATTAACTGAGGAGTTAGGGATATTTCTGGTACTAAAACGATACTCTTTAGTCCTTTTTTAAGTACTTATCAATTAACTCCATATATACTTCTGTTTTTCCAC
>CALVVD010000041.1 GCA_944363745.1 uncultured Bacilli bacterium
ATATCTTCAAGACTCTTTAAATAATTCTCATAACCCAATTTATCTAAATATATCTTACTCATAAATAATAAGCTCCTCTCTTGCTCTCGTACAAGCGACATAATAAAGGTATTTATTCTTCTTAAATGTTTCATCATTATCTATTATAATAACACTATCAAACTCTAACCCTTTGGCAATATAACTAGGAACTACTACTAAATCTTTAATAAATGATTTAGTCTCTTCAGTTAGTAAACTAATATTTAAATCATCTTTTAGTAAGTCATAAATACCTTCCGCTTCCCTATCTTCTTTAGTAATAATAGCAAGGGACTTATATGTATTAGTAAGAGTGTTTATATCAGTAAGCAATGATTCCTTAATATCTTTAGGTTTTCTAATTATAACATCTTTATTATTACTCTTCTTAATTGCATTAACATAATCTAAATTCAGTATTTTATTAGTATATTCTATTATCTCTTTAGTAGACCTATAAGTCTTTAATAACTCTAAATAATTACTATCAGTAAATATTTCTTTTAACTCTTCAAGAGTTTCATATTTATAATAAGGATTAATATTTTGATTAACATCACCTAATATAGTAAAATCTGCTTTTTTAAACATTTCTTTAATAATTACATATTGTAAGTAATTATAGTCCTGAGCTTCATCTATAACTACTTGTTTAATATAATTATTATAAGGAAAACCAAATAATTTACCTTTTAAGTACGATACAAGTAAAGCATCATCATAACCTATTACTTTGGTATTTTTAATTTCTAACTTATATTTAGCATAACTACTCTTAAAGAAGTCTTTATAAATATCTTTTATATTTAAAGATATATTAATATTTTCTTTAATTAATTTTCTAATAGGTGCCTTTCTCTTACCAGGAGTTCCATAATACTTTAATGATAAATATTTAGCAGCTTCATCAATTCTTTCTACTAAAGGGAATCTACTATATTTATCTTTAAGTAAATAGTTTAACTCATCCCTACTTACTTCATTTATCTTATCTAGTTCTATATCACTAGTAACTTTAAAGTTCTTTATAAAAGCACTAATATAATTATCTAAGTCTTTAATAATCTCTTTACTCTGTTTATATTTAATAATATCTACATCACTTTTATCACCTTTATAATACTTACTAATAAATGAGGGAAAACTCTCTATATTTTTATACTCTTTTAAGAAATAACTTAAGTAATCACTAAAGGTTGTCTCAAGTGTATTCGCTTCTCCTAATTCCGGTAAGACATTAGAAATATATTCTGAAAATATCTTATTAGGTGAAAATATTAAAACATTATTAGAACTTAAATTATTAATTCTATATAGAAGGAATGCAATACGATGTAAAGCCACAGATGTTTTACCAGAACCTGCAATACCTTGTACTATTAGATTATGGTCATCTAAGTTAC
Organism: uncultured Bacilli bacterium; assembly: GCA_944363745.1. Next base: position 1,425 of record CALVVD010000041.1, read on the forward strand.
GAATTATCTTATTCTGTTCTGCTTGAATTGTATTAACTATGTTTTTCATCTTTTCATTATCAGTTGTAGCGATTACTTTTTGTAATAATTCATCATCTATATTTAGAGAATTGTCAAAAACATTTATAAGCTTTCTCTTCTCTATTATATATTGTCTTTTTCTTAAGAGACTTCCTTCATGAATATAGTCATCTACTCTATATTTACAAGGACCTACTTCATAATCATAAAACAAGCTGCAAATAGGACTTCGCCAGTCATAAAGAATATTATCATAATTTTCATCTTTTAAATAAGTTAAAGCCATATAAATATTATAAGTATTACCTTCATTATCTTTATAAAGGAAAGAGGCAAAATAAGGCTTATCTTTAATATTAATTAAAGACTTATAATACTTTCTTTTACTAAGTACTCTTAAAGCTTCTAACTCATCACTTGCCATTACTTGATTAAATTCAGCACTATCAAAAGATGATTTATCTTGATAATTAAGTTTCCTAAAATTAATAAGCTCTTCTTCCTTTAAGAACAAATCACTGCTAGCCTCATTAATCTCTTTATTAAGTTTCTCTAAAACATCCTGTAACTTCTTCTTTTCTTTTACTATTTCTTCTTTACTAATAGACATATTATCCCTCCTTCTAATTATTAGTAAAGTTCCTTGAAAACGAAGAAAACCCGCATAAATTAATATGCAGTTAAATTTAAAAATAAGTTTTAAGCATAAACGTCAATATGAATATAACAAATAAATATTATTTTGTAAATAACTTTATTTATTTTTTAATTTTCTTTTCTTTATAAATCTATATATTAGATAACCTAAACCAATAAGGATTCCTATACCAACAATAGTATTTATAATATCTTCTAAAATACTACTTTTATCGACATTCATTATATAATCTTTCACATCTCCATTTTCTGCAGTTACTCTAACTATTACTTTATTGTTTCCTTCTTTTAAACTATTATTAATAATTTCCGCTTTAGCCTTATTATCTTCTAAAGTATAATCTATATCTAATTTATCTACATCGCTCAAAACATCTATTACATCGCTTTCCCCATCATTAAAATTAATAACTTGATTATCTACTTTAATAATAGCGTTAGTATTAGAACTTAATTTTTTAAGGCGATTAATAATTAATAAATAATCTTTATTAGTTCCATCTTCTGCACTAACATTAATTATTATTTCATTATTTCCTACATTCAAATCAACAAAACTATCATAAGTAGCGACGGCTTTACTATCATTAGGAACAACTGTTATAGAAACACTTTCTTCCTCTGTTTCATAATTCATAGTATCTTGAATAGGAATTTCCTCATCATTTACGACAATCTTATTTAAAGATACATCTGAACTTTTAGGAACAATTACTTGATTATTATTCGGTATATTATCATTTGAATAGTTTGAAGAATTAGAATTAGCACAAGGATCTTGATAAATCGGAGAACCTGATGCATTGTAACCACCATTTGAATTTTCAACAGCAACATGCCAATGATTATCAGAACCATGTTGTCCATAAGTGACTCCATTACATGTTTTAATACTATCTTTTCTTAAAAAACCAGAACTAGCGTCTACAACATTAAAATTAAGTAAAAAAATACTAATACAAATACCAAAAAGAACGTTTTTCTTCATTATAAGTTACCTCTCCTACCAACAAATTCAATTTAATATTATCATACTTATAGTTAACTTTCCAGTATTATGTATAAAAAATATAAAATAAAGTAAAAATAATAAAAAGGAACGTGGTATTTATGCAAATAAATTTAGGTTATGTAGGTAATCCAGTTACTTTATTAGATATTTACTCACATACTTTAACCTTTAAAGAGTTTTCTAAATATAAAGAAGATAAAGGAATAGAACTATTAATAGAAAGAATTAAATTAAATTTTAAAAACTTTGAGAAAGTCTTAAAGTATAATTATGACAATAAGATTAAATTCTATCGGATGACTCATACTATGTTTCCCCTACTTACTCATCCTAATGTTAATATTGATTATAAAGAAGTATTTAAGAATGAGTTTAATAAATTAAAGAAAGCTATAGATAAGTATAATATTAGAATAGATACCCATCCTGATGAATTTTGTCTTTTAACTAGTGAAAAGGAAAATGTTACTCTTAATAGTATAGAAATATTAAAGTTTCATTTAGAAATATTTAAATTATTAGGTATAAATGGCAAGTGTGTATTACATCTAGGAAGTTCTAAACCAACTAAGGAAGATGCATTAAATAGATTTAGAGATAATTTTAATAAGTTACCTATAGAGTTAAAAAGTTTAATAATCTTAGAAAACGATGATAAAACTTATACCGTAACTGATACTTTAACTTTATGTGAAGAGTTAAATATACCTATGGTCTTAGACTATCATCACTATATCTGTAATCATCTAAAAAATGAAAGAATAGATAAACTATTACCTAGAATTATAAAGACTTGGGAAAATACTAATCTTAATCCTAAAATGCACTTCTCATCTTCCTTAAGTTCTAAACAAAAAAGAAATCATAGTACTTATTTAAACTATAATTCTTTTATTAAGTTTCTTAAACTATTAAAACCTCTTAATACTGATATAGATATAATGTTAGAAGCGAAAGGTAAGGATGAAGCTTTATTTAGGTTAGTAAGACAACTTAAGTTTTATAAAGATTTTAAAGTAAAGGGAACTACTATTATTTTATAAAGTAATTACCTTTAGGAAAAGTAATAACTACTTTAGTATATTTTAAATAAACTGATTCTATTTTAATATCAATACCAAGCTTATCACACAGTTTCTTTGTAAGATAAAGCCCTATACCACTGGCATTCTTTTTATTTCTATTACTGCCTGTAAAGCCTTTCTCAAACACTTTAGATAAATCAGCTTCTTTTATCCCTACCCCATTATCATATATTTCTAATTTTATATTATTTTTAGTACTAACACCTTTAATTCTAACTAGTCTATCTTTTTTATTTTGATATTTTAGGGAATTACTAATTATCTGTCCTATTATAAAGTTTAACCATTTTATATCAGTATAAACTACTAAATTATCTAAATCCTTTACTTCTACTTTAATATGGTAATTAAGGAGATAATTCTTATACTCTAATAATACAGGATGAACAATGTCAGCTAATGTTACTTCTTTAATAAAATAATCTTTCTCTACGACATCACTTCTTGCATAAAATAACATTTTATCAACTAATCTACTAATCTTTAATACTTCTTCTTTAATTCTTTCATCATTATTATTATCAGCATATAGGGATAAAGCCGAAATAGGTGTCTTAACTTCATGAATAAAACTATTTAAGAAGTCAAGATACTCATTCTTAGAGTTTTCTACTTCACTTAATTTATCATTTAAAGCTTTACAAGCCTTATCTAAAGCATAGTAATAGGCCTTATTCTCTAGATTTTTAGGTTTATCTATTACTTCTTTAATTAGATATTTCTCATCTAAAGAATCTACTAGATTAACTATTTTCTCATATCTTTTCTTAATTAAAAAATAACTAACTAACAAAGATATAAAGATAAAAACAATTATTAGGATAGCAAGTAAGATGATAAGACTAGCATTAACTCCTATTAATAAGAGATAGATACTAAGAAATAAGGTAAAAATCAAACTAATAATTATAAAAAATATCTTTTCTTCTAAATACTCTACAAACATCATAACTTATAACCAACACCTCTAACTGTTTTAATAAAATCATCTAGTCCTATATCTCTTAATTTATTTCTTAATCTATTAATATTAACTATTAAGATATTTTCATCTAAATAAAACTTATCATTCCATAAATATTCTATTAACATATCTTTAGATAAAGTATTAGGATAGTTTAAGAATAGATAATACATTAATAAAAACTCATTTCTAGTTAATTCTATTTCTTTATCTTGATATTTAATTAAAGATAAATGTAAATCTAAGACTACCCCATTTACCACAAGTTCTTTATGATTTTTAGGATTAACTTCTTCTAAACATTTTCTAATCTTAAGAAGTAATAACTCTTTATTATAAGGTTTAGTTATAAAGTCATATCCTCCACTACTTAAACTCTTTATCTCATCTTCTAAAGTATTTCTACTAGTAACAAAGATAACAGGCTTTAAAGTAACTTTTTTAATTTTTTTAATTACTTCATAGCCATTAGTATTAGGTAAGTTAATATCTAATAAAATTAAATCAGGATTTATCTCTTTAAGATATTTCTCTATATTAAGAAACTCTTCTATACTACTAACATTATAATTATTATTAGTAAGTAAGATAGATAATTCTTCTCTAATAGTTTTATCATCTTCTATAATTAATATTCTTTCCATGAATCTAACCTTTCTATACTTATTTTATATTTCTAAAACTCTTAAGTCAATATTAAAGAAAAATAGTAAAATTACTATTTTTCATAATTAGTAGTCTAAACATCTTTTAAAAGAAAAGTAAGAGACTAAGTAATAGATTAAATAGATAATTAAGAATAAAAGGGAACTTAAGAAGATAAAGGCTAGATAGGTCATACTAGTAGGTAGAAATGCTGCAAAGACATGATTTAAGCTTGTAGTAATAAAGAAGTTAATAATAAATGGGAGTATTACGGGGAATAAGAAATATATAAGTAATTGTTTTCTAACTGTCTTTAAAATATTTCTTTTACTAAGTCCAAGTTTATTTAAAGTATCATAGTACTTCTTATAAGTAATTCCATCATTTATACTTTGAACAGAAATAATAGTACCAGTTACTACTGTAAAGATAAAGGCTAGATAAAATAAAGTAAAGTCCATAATTGTCATAACAGATTTATTCATCGCTAAGTAATAACCTTTTACAAAGACATTTGCAGAAGCATAACAGTAAGTTGCACCAGTTTCAGGGTCTCTCTCACAAATATCATCATCTAAGATATTAAGAAGTTCATTATTTAATTCTTCTTTAGTCTCTTCTTTAGTATCAACTACTAAAGTATCAGATTCAGACTTTAAATTATCAACGATATTATCAGGTACTACAATAACAAAACCATTACCATAAGACCAACTAGAAGTATAATAAAGACTTGTTACATCTTTTAGTTTCAAAGTTTTATCTCCTACTTTAATTGTCTTAAGTTTATCTTTAATATCCATAATACCATCGTAAACACTACTAGATGAGTGAATATAATACTCATTATCTTTTAAGGTAATAGGACATCTTCCTTTAAGTTCTAATAGTTTATTATAGTCACTAACTCTTAAATAAGTATCAGTTCCTCTCCAACCCTGATAGTCATAAGATAAGTTATCATTAACATAATTTACATCATTAAAGTACTCATGATAAGTAAACACCTCATCTATCGTATATTCTTTCTTAATATGATTTATATATTTATCAAAATTCTCTTCATCATCAATAATTGTAACATCATAAGGAGCGGACATATCTATTTGGATATCAAATATTTTATTAAACATTAAAGAAAATGTTAAAGATACAAGAGTAAGTGTAATTAATAAAGATAGAGTTCCTAAAGACTTTTTCATCGTCTTAACTTTAGCATTAAACTGTCTCATAACAAAGAGATTATCTTTATTATATTTAAGAGTCTTATGTTTTAAGACAAAAGATAAAAGGAAGTCTGCAAAAGAGGAAATAAATAAGTAGATACCACCTATTAACATAATAATAGATAAAATTACTAATAAAGTATCTGGCTCTATTCCTACTCCTTTAAACTCATTATTAAAGATAAGTATCCCTCCCATAACAAGAATAAGAGAGATTATAAAAGTAACAATAGATTTCTTTTTAGTTACTTTACTCTTTTCATTATGAGAATCTAAATATAATAAATCATGTATTTTAAGGCGTTTAATCCTTCTTTTAGTTAAAAGTAATACCACAAGATATATAAGTAAAAAGTATCCTAAAGATAAAAGAATAGGTATTAAATAATTAGTAGGTAATTTAACAAGATATGGGGCATTAAAGATATTTAAGATAATACTTGAAATAATAGTACTAAGTAAAATACCTACAAAGAATGATAAGACTAAAGAGATAAAACCTAGTATTAAGTTTTCTAAGATAAACATAAGAGAGATATCTTTCTTACTAATACCAAGTAAGAGATATAGTCCAAACTCTTTACTTCGTCTTTTAAAGATAAATTTAATCATATAGTTAATTAAAAATCCTAAGACAAAACAGACTATTAAACTAACAAAAATCAT
>CALVVD010000042.1 GCA_944363745.1 uncultured Bacilli bacterium
TAATAATGAAAAGGAAGAGATAAATTCTTTTATTAAATCTCTTCCAATAGATAAATCTATTTTATTAGTAGCAGGTGATGATATTATTTCTATTATTAAAAATAATTTTGACTGTATCGAGTTAAAATAAAAAAAACTGCAATTGCAGTTTTTTTTACTTGTTATAAAATTCAACGATTAATGACTCATTGATATCCATGTTAAGCTCATTTCTTTCAGGATATCTTACATAAGTACCTTCTTTTTTGTTTTCATCAAAAGTTACATATTCCACACGTTTATTAACTTTAGCTAGTGCTTCATTAGCAGCTTTATGATCTTTAGAATTCTCTTTTAATGCAATAACACTTCCTGGTTTAACTCTATATGATGGAATATCTACTTTCTTACCATTTACAGTAATATGTCCATGGTTTACAAGTTGTCTTGCACCACGACGAGTAGTTGCAAATCCCATACGATATACTAAGTTATCTAGGCGAGACTCTAATAAAATTAAGAAGTTAGTACCATGTACACCTGGCATTTTAGCAGCTTCATCAAAAGTCTTTCTAAATTGCTTTTCATTAACTTCATACATGAAACGTAATTTTTGTTTTTCTTTTAATTGGTTACCATAATCACTTGGTTTACCATGTCTAGCATTTCCATGTTGTCCTGGGCCATATGGTCTTTTAGCAATTTCTTTTCCTGTTTCACTTAAAGAAAAACCAACACGTCTTGATCTTTTGTAACTAGGTCCTGTATATCTTGCCATAATTTTCTCCTTTCCTTATATTTGCATTTTCTTGATTTTGCTTTCACCATTTATTCAGGGAGTATTTTTTTCGCTTTACAGCACAAAAGCTACTAACTTTTAAAAAACACATTGAATAAAGTAAAGCATTGCTGTTCAAGTAAATTGCTCTAATATCATATTATGAAATTTTTATTTTGTCAAGTTTTAGTAGCATAAAATGTAAGTTTATGATATGATGTTATAGTAGGTGGTGATAGTAATGCGAGGAGCTCTTTTATTTATTATTAGTGCTGTTATAGTCGTTATGATTATAATAATCGTTATTATTACTATTTTTAAGAAAAAACATAAAAAATATTATCAAGATATATATGATGCTTTAGAGCGAGAGAAAAATCTTATTGGTAGTACTCCTGTACTTTTAGAACTTTCTAAGTTAGAACCAATTATAAAAAATGAAAAGATGGAAGAGAAGTATCAGAAATGGGAAGAGAGATTTGATACTATTAAAAATGAAGAACTTCCTAAAATAGATGATATGCTTATTGAGTTGGACACTTTACTTGATAAAAAAGAATATAAGACAGCTAAGTTTAGAATCGCTAAATGTGAAATAGAAGTTTATAAAGCAAGAGAACAAGCTGATGATCTGTTAGATCAGATAAAAGAGATAACCTTAAGTGAAGAGAAGTATCGTAGTATTATTAGTAAACTTAAGACTAAATACCGGGCTTTAAATAAAGAATATAATGAACATAAAAATCTTTATGAAGAGATGGCTGAAGCGATAGAGTTACAACTTGAAAATATAGAAAAACGTTTCTTAGAGTTTGAGAAGGCAATGGACGATAATATGTATAGTGATGTTGTTCATATTGTTAAGGCTCTTGATACAATGATAGAACATATGGAAATAGTTGTTAATGAAGTTCCTGATTTAATGCTTATGTGTAAACAGATGATACCTAAACGTATTAAAGAGATTGAAGATACTTCTAAAGAGATGATAGAAAAGGGTTATCCTATTGAATATTTAAATCTTGATTATAATTTAGAAGAGTCTCGTAAGAATGTGGGTATTATTTTAGATAGAATTAAAGTTTTAAATCTTGAAGATTGTATGTTTGAGTTAAAAACTATTCTTGATTACTTAGATAGTATCTTTGTGGATTTTGAGAAAGAGAGACTTTCAAGAAAAGTATATGAAGAGGGAATTAGAGATTTTAGTAAGAAATTAAAGAAAACTGATAAAGTAGTTACTGATATATATGAACAATTAGATGATATTAAGAATATGTATGATCTTAATGAAGAAGATGTTAATATAATTTATGAAGTAAATAAAGATTTAACTTCTATAAAAGATGATTATAAAAATCTTTTAGGTAGAGTTAAGAATAAAACAACACCTTTTTCTTTAATTACTAAAGAGATAGATGATCTTACTATTAGACTTAAACAGACAGAATCTACTTTGGATGTAGCTTTAAAATCTTTAGGTAATATGTATGAAGATGAACAAAGAGCTAGAGAACAGTTAGGAGAGATTGATAAATTACTTAAAGAATGTAAAGAGAAGATGAGAGAGTTTAAATTACCTATAATTAGTGATAATTATTTTGTTGAACTTAATGAAGCGAATGAAGCGATAGAAGAAGTAATTAAAGAATTATCTCGTAAACCTATTGTTATAAAAACTCTTAATACAAGAGTAGATACAGCTCGTGATTTGGTTTTAAAACTTTATAATACAACATTAAATATGTTAAAGACAGCTAAGTTAAGTGAGATGGCTATTGTTTATGGTAATAGATATAGATTTTTACATAGTGATATAGATGAAGGACTTGATAGGGCTAGTAAGTTGTTTTTTAAGGGAAATTATGAGAGTTCATTAAAGGTTTGTATAGATACGCTTAAATTAGTTGATGATGGTGTTGAAGGGAAACTTAAAAGATTATGAGTTCTTGGGGTAAAAGTAATTATGAGTTTTTAACTGTTGTAGTTGTGTGTTTAATACTTGCTGCTATAGTTTTAGGTATTGCTCTTAATAATGTACAGAAAGAAAGATTTAGAGTATTTAGATATAATGCTAAGACAGTTGGAATTAATGCTATTAATTACGAGGCTAGAAATAGTGATAGTATTGTTTATTTATATGAACTTATTAATGATAATTTAGTTACTGAAGTAAAAAATAATTTTTCTGGGGATGAATTTTGTGATTATTATCAATCAAAAGTTGAGTTTGTTGGTGATAAAAAGTTAGTTACTTTAAAGTGTGGTAAATACTTAATTTATAAGCAAGATGTTACTTTAGAAGATTATAGTATCTATAAAGTTAGTGATTGGTCTTTTGATAAAGTAAGTGGAGATAATATAGATGTTACGACAGTTTATTCTCTAAAGATGAATGGAGATACTTTACTTAGTGGGTATTATGAGAAAGATTTGTTTATAAAGTTAGTTGCTAGTAATTTTGGAAAAAAATATAATAGTTTGGATAAAATTGAAAAGGATTATGATGTTGTTTCTAAAAAAGCTTATAGAAAAAGAGTATTAGTTGATTAAATTAATACTCTTTCTTTAAAAGTATGATATAATTATATTGGAGTAAGTTAAGGAGGAATTGATATGAAGAAACAAGAAAAAGATTTTTTTGATAGTCCTAATATGATTACTTTTATTATAACAGGATTATTGGTTATTTTAATAATTTTATCACAATCTTTTGCTATTCAAAGTCATTTAGGGGCTAGTGATATATTTAGATCTATTGTTAATCATAATAGTATTTATTTAGTTTGTTTATGTTACTTTATTTTAATTAAAGTTAGATTTGGGAAGAAGTATTTTGATTATCTTAATGTAATTTTATTTGTATTTTATTTACTTACTACTTTTGCTAGTTTGTTTACTATTTTTCAATCATTTGGATTTGATTCTGTTTTAAGTTTATCTTTTAATGTTTTAGTTACACTTTATTTTGGATATTCATTTTTTACTAATACAGTAATAGGTAAAGATTTAAAACTTTCTAATAGTCCTTTAGCAGAAATAAAAAATGATCAATATTATTATTTATTAGTGGGGATAATTGTTATTTCTTTAATAGTTTCTTTAATTAGTGCTAGTAGTTTTGAGAATGTTGTTGTTTATTTATTAGAAGCGATTTATAAGTTCTTATTTATTAGATATATCTATCTTTATAAAGAGTATATTGATAATAAAGATAGAAAAGAAGATGTTAAGGCTAGAGAAGTTAAAGAGGAAAAACCTATAGTGGAGAAGAAAGTTAGTAAACCATGTAAGAGTAAGAAAGATGATGCTAGTAAGGAGGAGAAGAAATGAAAGACTTATTTGATGAAATAGATGAGACTAGAAAAGAGTTACCTAAGTTAAAAAAAATAAGTAATCAAGTACAGAAAAAAAGAAATTATAATTTTTATCAACAACTTGCTGTGTGTTTGTTTATTTTCTTATTTATTGTTGGTGTTATTTTAGGTAATTTGTTTCCTGCATGTAGTGAGACTAGTGATTTGTTTGCTACTTGTACAAAGACTGAATATAATTTAACTTTGACTTTGTTGTTTTGGTTAGCTAGTTTTGTATTTTGTAGTTTAGTTTATGGATTAGGAGAAGTAATTAGTTTACTTAATGTGATTGCTTCTAATACGAAAAGAAAGTAGGGAGAGTTATGAGTTTTAAAGCATATGATAAGGTAATTGATTTAGAGGAAAGAAAAGCATCTCTTAATAGAAAGAAAATTTCTGGGAAAGTTATTTTAATAACAGTGGGATTAGCAGCGGCAGGTTTTGCAGCTAGTAGTGTTTATAATTCTTTTATTAAGGATGATCCTATTATTAATGAAGCTAATACTAATGATACTATGATTTCTAATAATGAACCAGCACAAGCAATTGTTGTTAGTAGTGATGAAATACCTAGTGTTGCTATAGTTAATGATGGTAGTGATGCTCAACAGTTGATGGCTGCAGTTAAAAAGTTAAATGATGATGGTATAAAGTGTCAGTATCTAGATAGTGTTAGTGATATTGATAATAGTGATGCTTATTATTATATAGCTTTTCAAAATTATGGTGGTGATGATGTTAAAATTATTACTGACAGAAATGTTAGTTCTATAAGTGGTAATTTTACAATGGCTATTGCAAGTGGTTATGGTAAAGAGGCTAGTGATATTCAACCTGGTGTTTATGATCAAAATTCTAATTTAGTTGCTTCTAATATTGAAAATACGGTAGGAGATAGGTTAATTCCTCATGTTATGATTGCTCAACCTTATGATTTAGAAATTGATTATGCTTCTATAGAGGATGGCTTAGCAAGAATGACTGAATTCCTTAAAGTAAATGAAGATGGTGCATATGCTCCTTCTGCTATATATGTAACAAAAGCTGGGGACTCTGTTAGTAGTTTAGGTGAAGATATATGTGGATACAATAATATTGGTTCTAGTGATTTAATTAATGAAAATGTAGTATTAAAGGCTGAAGATTATTGGTGGTTTAATCAAAGTACTATAGTAACTATAGATAGAGTTAATGAAATTAATCATACTTTATAATAAAAATAAGAACTTTTAGTTCTTATTTTTGGTTGTATTGTCTTTTGTTATTCATTTTATCAATGATAGTTTTATCTCTATCTATATTCATAAATAAAATATGTGGTTCAATATTTAAAGATTTAGCGATGCTTTCAAGTTTTGGAATAGTTGGACAATGTAGTCCTCTTTCTACATCTGTTATATATCTTGGACTTAATTTTGATAGTTCTGCTAATTTTTCTTGAGAATAATTATTAACGTAGCGATAGTACTTTATGTTATAGATAAGTAAATCTTTTAGATTATTAAATTTTAATTTCATACATACCTCCTAATATAGGTATGATATTATTTACTGCAAAATATTCACACGAACTATTTACTGCGAGATTATTTTATTATATAATAGTGATGGAAAGGAGTAAATAATTATGGATGAAGATTTTAAAGACTTAAAAGAAAAAAGGAGTGGTTTTGCAACAGCTGGGTTAGTGTTAGGTATTATTGGTATTTGCTTATCTTTTATTCCTATTTTAAATAATGCATCTTTTTTCTTAGGAATACTTGCAGTTATATTTGCTATTGTTTCTTTAATTAAGAAGGCAAGTAAAGGGAAAGCGATAGCAGGTTTAATTTTGGGAATTTTATCAATTGCTATTACTTTATCTTTACAGAGTAGTTGGGCAGAGTCTTTAGATAAAGTTTCAAATGATTTGGATAATGCTGCTGGTAATAATACTGAAGAGATTCTTGACAAGGATGTTGATGTTAGTATTGGTAATTTTGAAGGTAGTTTAGGTGAATATGGATTAGTTGATTCTAAACTAACTGTTACAGTTACAAATTTGACAGATGATGTTAAATCATTTAATATTCAAGTTGAAGCGATTGATACAAGTGGTAGTAGAATTGCTACTGATTATATTACTGCTGATAGTTTAGGTGCTAATCAAAGTCAAAATTTTGATATTTTCACTTATGTTAGTAGTGAAGATTTAGAAGCAATGCAAAATGCTACTTTTAAAGTTGTAGAAGTATCTATGTATTAGAAAAGATCTACTTAATTTTGTAGATCTTTTTCTTGGCTTTGATTTACATCGTCAGTAGAAGTAGAATTTTCTTTATTTTCGTTAGATGTTTCATCATCGTTATTAGTGTTATTATCAGCTTCGTTATTGTTATTTCTTGCAACTGTAATAGTTACTATTTCTGTATTTTCTATTTTTTTATTTGCTTTGATACTTTGTTTTATGACTGTATTATCTTCTTCGTTGTTAGTATCTTTATATTCTATTCTGTAAGATACACCGCTTTTATTTAATGTTTCAGTTGCTTCTTCCAAAGTCATACCTACAACGTTCGGAACAGTAACATGATTATCTAGAATTCCTACTGTTAAAGTAATAACGGCATTTTCATGAGTCTTAGAACCAGCTTTTTTACTTTGCTTTAGGACAATACCAACTTCATCTTTGTTTGTAGTTTCTTGTTCTTTTCTTTCATAACTTAGGTTTGCAGTATTAAGTAAAGCCGTTGCTTCTTCATAAGTGTATCCTGTGACATTAGGTACTTCTATATTGTTTTCTAGATAGTAATTATATCCTAGGATGCTTGCTATTACTAATAATCCTATAGATAATAGAATGAAGAATAGTAAAAGTATTTTTGTAAAGATACTTGATCTTGGTTTATCATTTGATTGTTTATATTTTGGCGCCTTTGCTTTTTCCTTCTTTATTTTTGTCTTGTTTTTAGTTTTGGTTTTGTGTTTAACTTTGTCTTTCTTTTTATGTTCTTTTTTATTATTATCTTGGTTATTACTATTTTCTTCTAAAAAATAATATCCACAGTTTTTACAGAATTTAGCATCTTCATCATTTTCTGTTTTGCAGTTTGGACATATAATCATTGTATCACCTCGTTAATATTATACATCTATAATGTATTTCTTTCAAATGTGATATAATTAGTATTAGGAGATGATTGTTTTGAAAGTATTAATTTTAAATGGTAGCCCTAGGGTTAATGGATGTACGGCAAGAGCTTTAGAAGAAGTTAGTAAGACTCTTAATGAAGAAGGAATTGAAACAGAAACTATAGTAGTTGGTAATAAAGATGTTAGAGGGTGTATTGCTTGTAACTCTTGTGCTAAAACAGGTAAATGTGTTTTTAATGATATAGTAAATGATATTGCAGTAAAATTTGAAAATGCTGATGGTATTATTATAGGTAGTCCAGTTTATTATGCAGGTAGTAATGGGACAATTATATCTTTATTAGATAGATTGTTTTATAGTACACATTTTGATAAGACTATGAAAGTAGGGGCTGCTGTTTTATCATCTAGAAGAGCAGGTTCTACTTC
>CALVVD010000043.1 GCA_944363745.1 uncultured Bacilli bacterium
TAATAAGTACCATAATTAAAATAATAGTTTTTCTTTTTACTAAATTCTTCATTAGGAACAATAATAATCTCTAGACCATTATCTAAGACTTCTCTATAAATAGTTTTATCTACTTTCTGTAATTCAATTTTCTCCATCAGTATCACTTCCCTCTAATATATAGACTGTATTTATTTTAATTTTATTAGCTACCTCTACTATCTCATCTTTAGTTACTTTTAACATTTTCTTACGTTTAGTCTCAATATCATCAACCCCAAGTAATTCTATCATATAGTAACTTTCAATAATTTGAAAAGTACTTTCAATTATATCATCTAAAGCACTAGTATAATACTCTTTAGCTTTCTTTATCATATCATCAGTTATCTTAAAAGCTGCTATATCTTTTAAAATCTTTTTAATAATACTAACTGCTTCATTACTTTTACCTCTAGTAATACCTCCTCTTATAATAATTAAATTATCAAGTTTATTAGGAGTACTAGAAATATAATAAGCAAGAGAACTCTTTTCTCTAACTTCTCTAAATAATAATGATTCACTACCTCCACCTAAAATAGCATTAAATAATGATAGAGGATAATTTCTTTCATAATCAGTTAAATTATTAAGACTTAAAGTTATAACTAAATTATCTTGTTCTCCCTTTATCTTTTCTTTAATAGTTTTACTTTTAGATACCTTAACTTCATCTAATAAAGTCTTAGGAGCATTTTTCTTAAAAGTATTAACTTTAAATTTCTTTTTAAATAAATTAGTTATCTCTTCTACATCAACATCTCCTAATATAAATACATCTACAAAGTTATGATTAATAACATCTAAGTAATATGTATATAAATTTTCAGGAGTAATTTTCTCTAAGTCTTCTAAATATCCTATTCCTCTATAACCTATAGGACTATTTTTATCTGTTAATTCTAAACCTCTTACTAAAGAATAAGACATTTTATTTTCAACTAAACTATTAAGATCAGCTTTATACTCTTCATATACAGTATTAAAGTCTTCAAGAGAAAAACTATTGTTACTAACTTTAGGATTAAAAATAATAGAATTTAGTAAGTCTATACTAGCTTCAAAATTACCTTTTTCTGTATATTTATCATTTAAGACCCTAAGACTAATACCAGTATCTAAGTAATTACCAAGTCTTCTATTAGTACCAGCGATATTAGCAGCATATAAATCTTGTTGTTTTTTAGTTAATTCTACTTTAGTAGGATAATCTTTAGTTCCGAGCATCATTATTCTGCTTAAAAAATTTCTTTTAGTTATATTCTCTTTACTAACTACTTCTCTAAAAAATACTTTTACAGTAATAGTCTTATAAAGATTAGTTTTAATAATATGAAGGTTATAGGCACCAGTTTCTTTTTTTATATAATCCATACTACATACCTCCTTTCTATTTAATAACAGAGTCTAATGCTAAAGTAATCATCATATCAAGAGATCTTTCTCTTTCTTCACTTGTTAGACTATTTTTATCATAAAATGAATCTACTACTGTTAACAAGCAAGTAGCTTCTCTTTTAAATTTGTTAGCTATATAAAATAGTCCAAAAGCTTCCATTTCTGTTGCAAGATAATCATCATCTTTAAAATTACTTTTAAATTTTTCCATTGAATCACTATATAAATCAAATACATCACTAGTAATAGTCTTACCAGTTTTTAGAGGAATATGCAAACTATTTGCAGTATCAATAATTGTATCATTTAATGATTTACTAGACTCAATGTAATCAATATCTTTACCATCAAGTAACTGATCGAAATAACTCTTACAATAAGCGCCAGTAGATAATACTACGTCTTTTACTTTAATATTTTTATTAAAAGAACCACTAGTACCAATACGAATTATTTTCTTAACATCATAAAATTTATATAATTCATAAGAATATATACCAATACTAGGAACACCCATTCCTGAAGCAAAGACTGTTACTCTTTTACCTTTATAATATCCAGTATAAGCAAACATATTTCTAACTTTATTAACTAATTTATAATCAGTTAAAAACTTCTCAGCAATATATTTAGCACGTAAAGGATCGCCTGGCATTAAAACAATATCTGCGATATCTTCTTTTTTACTTTCAATATGAACTGTCATAATAACCTCCTAAAAAAGAGTTATAAAAATGTTAATTTCTATAACTCTATTATTAACACTTCCTATTTAAATTATAACTTAATAAAGAAAAAAAAGGAAGTTAATTTTTAATCTTCATATAATCCATGTATCTTTTCTAAATCACTATCTGATATTTTTTCTAATACCCATTTCTTATTATCTTTAACTAAACTAAAGTTAATTGTATAACTAGCTTTATCAGTTACTTCCTTCATTGCATTTATCTTATAATGATCTATTTTTTCTTTACTAGTTTCTTTATCATCATTTTCAAATTCATCAGGATGTTCTTCTATATAATCATTCGCTTCGTTTAAAGCATTATTATAATCAAATACTTCTAATTCTACTATAACATTAGCAGTATCACCATTAGTTTGTTCACTTTTAATCTTATAAGATAAGTTTTGATATTGTTTAATCATTAATTCTTTATATTCTTCTTTATAATCTTCACAATAATCAATATTATCAACAACATTATCTAATTCTGTTAAAACAGTACTATCAAGTATTTGATATTTTCCAATATACTCTTCTACTCTTTTAGTAGGAGTATTCATCATATCGTTACACCCTGTAATTAATAAAATTGTAGTTAAAAATAATAATATTTTTCTTTTCATTTCTATCACCTAGTCTTATTATTTCCTAATCTTTGGTAATTATACAGTAATTTGACATTTTTATTGTTTTAGTATATAATTTGTCAATAGGTGATTTAGGGATGCAAGATTTTAATTTTATAGATTTAGATGATGAAGAGATTAGTTTAGATTATTTATTATATTTAGAAGCTGAAAGAACATTATTAAGATATGAATGTGAAGACATTCTTAATAAATTACTTAATAATGATGAAGAAGAAAAAGAAAAAGAAGAAAATAAAGCTAAAAGATTGTAGCTTTATTTTTTTCTAATAGTAGATAGCTTTAATAATTTATATAATTTATTATGAAAGCTGTTATATTCTTTTTCTATTTCATTTTGTAATGTTTTTAGTTTTAAATCATAACTAATATTATCATCATTAAAGAATTCTTTATATAAATAATTAATCTTAGCTTCTTCTTTTTTATCTTTAATTTTCTTTAATTCTTTAGTTAGAAATTCTTTTTCTTTTTCTTCTTCTCTAGTTAAGTAAGAATATTTTTTATTTCTTTTTATTACTTCATAATCTATATCTAATAAAACTAATTCTTCACTCATATCTAATACTTCTTCTTCTTCATCTAGTAGCATTGTACTTTTATATGAAGTAATACCATCTTCATCTAATTCTACTGCTATAGCTAGTTTTCCATTAGTAAAAATAGCAGCATAATCTATTGTATCTATTTCATTATGAAAATAACTTTCTGCTTTGTTTTTTATTTTAGGTAAAAAATTAGTATCTATTTTTAATTTAGATGTTATTAAGTCTTTTATAAATTTATCACTTACTCTAATAATTGGTATTTTCTTAATATGTTCTAAATCATCTTCTAAATTCCATTCAAAAAATTCTTTTAATCTTTCCTCATTAGTCCAATTTAACAAGATATCATATGTGTATATCATGTTTTCTTTTCCCCTTTCTTAATGCTATTATCAATAGAATAATACCTAGTATTAATATATACAATTTACTATCTTTTATTATAAAGATTAAATATTCTTTAAAAGAATAACCAAAAGTAAATAAATTAAAGTAAATTATTAGATAAAAGAATCCTATAGTGGTAAAAATAAAACCAATTAATCCTATAAATATATATTTAATAATATCACCTAATATAATTTATTCTAATTTATTTTTAGTATACAAAAAAATTGTTAGTTTATGCTTAACAATTTTTTAATATTCGCTATCAGTTATTTCTTTAGTATCTTTAAATTCTACTTTATTAATACTTTCAAATTTTTTACTAATTTTATCTGTAGTAATAGAGACATTTTCAACATCTTTATTAACTGCTTGAATACTACGAGACAGCTTATCCCAACGTTCTTTATATCTTGCAAATTCTAAACTTAATTTATTTAATTCTTCATGAATAATAGAGGTATATTTATCTTTTTCCATATTTTTAATAATCATTTGTATTACTGTTAAAGTTGACATTAAAGTAGTAGGAGAAGTTAACCAAATACGTTTTTTATAAGCATATTCTATTAAGTCTGGATGATAAGCATTAATCTCTGCAAATATAGCTTCAGCAGGTAAAAACATAATGGCTTGGTCACTTGTTATGCCATCTATAATATATTTACTACTGATAGCATCTATATGTTTTTTTACATCTAATTTAAAAGCTTTAGTAGCAGCTTCTCTTTCTGTTTTAGATAAATCCTTATTAACCATTATTTGATAATGTTCTAAAGGAAATTTAGAGTCTATAACAATAGTACCTAATGGTTCAGGTGCGAAAAGAACAGAGTCTGCAATAGTACCATTAGGAAGAGTATATTGTAATCTATAAATAGCATCATTACCTTCTCCAAAGATATTTACTAAGATATGTTTTAAATTAACTTCTCCATAAATACCTCTTGTCTTTTTATCAGTTAAAATACTTTGTAGAGAAATAATATCAGTAGATAGGGTATCTATTTTCTTTTGAGCTTCATCTATTTTACTAAGACGTTCTATTACAGAGGTAAATGTTTTATTAGTCTTTTCAAAGTTTTGATTAATTCTCTCATTAACTGCCTCATTGATAGCTAGTAATCTTTTCTCTAATCCTTCATTTAATTTAGTAAAATCATCAGTTAAATTTCTAGTTAAACCATCTTTAAATTCATTTAACTCCTTTATTGTTGTAATCTCTAAATTATTAAGTCTATCTGTTATTTTAGACTCATTAATATTTTTCATAAGTGATATAACTATTAAAATAATTATTAATATAAGTAATCCTATAATTAAGTAATCCATAAATAAATCCTCCTATATATAATAATATAGGTTGAACAAATTTTCGTCAAGGGCTTTTTTCATAACCGGATTTAATACTATAAGTATGATAGCCCTTATTATTTAGAATAGTTGACAGTCTTTTACTATTAAAACCAGTCTCACAGATTAGATAATAAGTTTTATCAAAAGATAGATACTTATCAGGCATAGTCCTTAAAACTCTTAAAGGAATATTAATAGAGCCTTTAAGATGTCCTCTTTCATATAAATAATGGTCTCTAATATCGATTATATTGGGATTATCTAAATATTTAATCTCTTCATAATCTATTTCCATACACAACACCATTATATTATATGAAAAAAAGAAAAAGGGGTAAGTCCTCTTTAGTTAGATAATTCAATGGTAAATGGATTTTGTAAGGTCCCATCACCAGATGTTATTATTACGTTTGATTTAAGGTTCAGAGCAGGTTTGATACTATTTAAATTGTTTGATGGAGAAGATGCGTTAACTCTTCCAAAATTGTCAACACCATAAACGTTTACTCTGCTATATGGTGTTAAAAACCAATACATACCATTATTAATATTTTTGTTAAGTTGTCCTGCCATTAGCTCACCAAATCTTAATAAACCTACTTTAGAAATGGTACTTGTAGCATAACTTGACATATTTATATCTATATATTTAGCTAGTTTATAACTTGCACCCCTACCTACTACTCCTAAATACCAAATAGTACTATCTTCTATCATATTAGCATACTCTTCTCCTACGTAATTCATTAAATATTCTCCATTTAGAAATGCACCTATAGTATTAGTACTTGAAAATGTTATATCATTTCCAAATCTTATTGTTTTTAATGTTCCATTTTCTTTTAATGGTTCTGCACTTGTTATTTTAGTTCCCACTCCATTCTCATGACTTATTATTCTATATAAAGTGTTTTCTCCTGTCCCAAAGCTTATATATTCGCCACTATATCTACTTGATAACAATGTTCCCGATAAATTAGCATCATTATCGCCTTCTAATCTATAGGGATTATTTATAGTTCCATTCCCGTCTACAATTTGAACACTAGCTTTGATATTTATAGCAGGACGTATCCCTCGGGAATTACTTAATGATTCGTTGCCCGCGTTACCACCAGTAACAGCTCGCACATTAGCTGAACTATATGGTGTTAAAGTCCACCAATAAAGTCCATTATTTAAATAACCTTTACCATATATTGTTCCTATATAACTTGTTTGATATTCATACATATTCAAAAGTCCTACAGTAGCTGTTACTATTGTCTTCCCATTTGGTCTTGTTATACTTCCTAAGTCTGTTGCATCCATTGTTGCATCCCATACTGAATCTGTTACTAAAAATTTATCCGGTTCTCTTAAATTACCTAAAAATCCATCCACTGTTGTATCATTTAACCAAGATTTCATATAGCTTTCTTCAAAGGCACTGCTATCATTATCATAAGAAATTGCACTTATATTCCATTGTGTCACTAACTTTACTGTTTTCTCTTCATTATTAACAAGCACCGCTCTCCATAACTTGCCTGAATACCAAATATAGTTATCAGGTTCCTCTCCCGTTATAAATGTATCCGTTCCATCATCATAAAGATTCTCTTCTGGTATATTTTCAAGTAATACAGTTGATATACTCTTATCTCTTTCTTGACTTACCTCTACTCTTAACTTACCACTAAATACTTGTCCTGAATAGTTTCCATCCACCTCATCTGTTATCCATAAACTTAAACTATATTCATTTGTACTTTTACCTTCTATTGTTCCAGAGTCTAGTATTCTATTAGGATTTGAACCAATTCGTGTAAGTAGTGTCACTCCACTGTCACTACCATTTTTATTTAGATTATACTTTAAATACTTATCATCTATTCTTGTATCAGTCTCTCCTATAGTATTATCATCTAAATAAATTGTATAATCTACCGCTTTACTACCATTATTCCTTAATTCAAAAGTAGAAGGTGTAGAGCTCATTCCCTCACTATCACTTATACCTACTGCATTATCTAAACTTATCCCTTCACTTGTCTCATCTAATACTAACTCTAACTCTCCTACTTTTACTATTTGATCAGTACCTGATAGTTGTGTAGAAAAGTAAGCATAACTTATCAGTATTGCAAGTATTAATACTATAAATATGTTTATAATTATCACTGTCGCTTTCTTATTTTTCTTCTTCTCCATAAATCTCTTGCTCCTTCCATTATTACACACAAAAAAGAATAGAATAATCTCTTACTCTATTCTTCTTACACTATGAAAGAAAGTAAATTTATTACTTAAATATTTACTAAACTGCCCCCCCCCAGGTAACATATCGTAAACATAATTTTCTCATACTTTTACCTTCTTTCTATCTGTAGATTGACGAATTAATTTATCCCAGAATTGACGATTTATTTTACCCTGATAAATTAATTAATCATATCTACT
>CALVVD010000044.1 GCA_944363745.1 uncultured Bacilli bacterium
CCTAAAGGTTTTTTTCAACAAAAACGTCCAATAATTTCTGCCGGCGAAGCTGTTAAAGGACTTAAACCTTTTGAATGGGAAGGTGTTATTGATTTTGATGATGAAAAACCTAAAAAGACAAAAGATAAGGATGGGAAAAATAAATAACTTGTTCTAATGGGCAAGTTGTTATTTTTTTTTCGTAAAATATTTGACTAGCCAGTAAAATTATGTTAAAATCATAGTGTTTGTAGCTTTATATACCTCATATAGGTAAGCTGTAAACCACATCGAAGAGGTAGAAATTGTTAATAGAAGAACAATACCTTAAGAGTGAGTCTTTAGTTTAAAAAAGGAGGTTAAAAAATGTACGCAGTAATTAAAGTTGGTGGAAAACAATATCGTGTAAGCGAAGGAGATGAAATCTTCGTAGAAAAGATTAATGCTAATGCTGGAGATGAAGTAACTTTTGGTGAAGTATTAATGATTGATTCTAAAGTAGGTTCTCCTTATTTAGCAAATGCTACTGTAACTGGTAGTGTTATTAAAAATGGTAAAGCTAAAAAAATACGTGTTTTCAAGTATAAGAATAAGTCTAGAAGTAATCGTAAAACTCAAGGACATAGACAACCATATACTAAAGTTAAAATTACTAAGATTAATGGATAATTATGATTAAAGTAAAAGTAGAAAAAGAACAAGGCTATTTTAAGAAAATTAGTATATTAGGTCATGCCATGTACGATGATTATGGTAAAGATATAGTTTGTAGTGCTGTTAGTTCTATTGTAACTACAACTATTAATGGAATACTTACTATTAATAAGAATACTATTACATATCTTGCTAGTAGTAAGGGACTTACTATAAAAGTTTTAAGTAATGATAGAGTAACTCAAAGTTTGCTTAAAAACATGATTAAACTACTTAAAGAATTAGAATTAAAATATAAAGATAATATTAAAATACAGTAAGGAGGGACTAAAGTGAATTTTTTAAAGTTAGATATTCAATTTTTTGCTCATAAAAAAGGACAAAGTTCTACATCTAATGGACGTGACTCTATTGGACGTAGATTAGGTGCTAAAGCTGCTGATGGAGAATATATTACAGCAGGTAGCATTATTTATCGTCAAAGAGGAACTAAAATATTCCCAGGTGTTAATGTAAAACGTGGTAATGACGATACATTATACTCAACAGTAGATGGTATTGTTAAGTTTGAACGTAAAGGAAGAGATAAGAAACAAGTTTCTGTTTATCCTGTAAATTAAAAAGTTGTTACAATGTGTAGCAACTTTTTCTATAAATAATTATTTTTTAACCCAATCAAAATATTAGATATTTCATAATAAATATTATCTCTAATATTACCCTTTAAATTAAGTAAGATACTATTATCCTTTAACAAAATATTATAATTTTCTTTTAAAAAATTAGTAATAATAATCGCTTCATCATCTGTTGGATAAATATTTTTACTTTCTAAATATCCCATTACTAAATGATAATTTAAATTTTTAATATTGTTTCTTATTATTCTTTCTATCAATTTTTATCACCTTTATTAAATTTATATGTAGTAAATTTTAAAATATGTGATAAACTAGTAAAGAAAGAGGGTGGTTTTTTTGAAAATAAAACAGAAAGTTAATAGTAAAAAGATTAATAAACCTGAGCGAAATTATACAGTTAATCAAACAACTTATAAAAAACGTTTTATTTTTTTAGGTGCCGTTTTAGTTCTTTTATTTACCATTATTTCTCTTAGACTTTATCAAGTAATGTTAAGAGAGCAAAGTAAATATGAAGATGAGTTAGCAACACTTGCCACACAAACAGTTGAAGGACCTAGTACCCCTCGTGGTAGAATATTAGATCGGAATGGAAAAGTAATAGTTGACAATAAAGCTGTTAAAACTATTTACTATAATAAAGATAAAAGTAGGGGCACAGAAGAAGAAATAAAACTTGCTTATACGGTATCAGCACATTTATCATTAGATTATGATAAAGTTACAGAAAGAAATAAAAGAGAATTTTTTGTCGCTAAAAATAGTCGTAATATGAATGATAGAATTACTGATAGTGAGTGGGAAAAATATGAACAAAGAAAACTTGATAGTGATGATATATATGAACTTAAAATAAAAAGAGTTACTGATGAAGAATTAAATGCTTTTACTGAAGAAGACAATAAAGCTAGCTATTTATATTATTTAATGAATAAAGGTTATTCTTATGATGATAAAATTATAAAAAATGAAGATGTTAGTGATGAGGAATATGCATATATTGCTGAAAATAATGCTTCTTTACCAGGATTTAATACTAAACTAGATTGGGAAAGAGTTTATAACTATGGAGATACTTTTAGAACTATTTTAGGTAATATTGGTACTATTCCTAGTGAAGAAAAAGATGAGTATATTGCTAAAGGATATTCTTTGAATGATATAGTTGGTACTAGTTATTTAGAAGAAGAGTATGAAGAATATTTAAGAGGTACTAAAGCAATATATAGAACTGTTAATTCTCATGAACTTGAACTTGTCAGCGAGGGTAAAAGAGGAAATGATATAGTACTTACTATTGATATAGAACTACAACAACAACTTGAAACAATCTTATCTGAAGAAATATTAAGTACGAAAACTCAAGCTAATACTGAGTATTATGATCGCAGTTATGCTGTAATACAAGATCCTAATACAGGAGAAATACTAGCTATGGCAGGTAAAGAAGCAGTTAGTGATAGTAATGGTGGTTATAAGATAGTTGATTGTACAACAGGTATTATGACAGATCCAATGACATCAGGTTCTGTTGTTAAAGGTGCTAGTATGTTAGTTGGCTATAATACAGGAGCTATTACTCCAGGAGAGTATCAAGTAGATGAATGTATTAAAATAGCAGGAACACCACAGAAATGTTCATGGAAAACTTTAGGTAGAATTAATGATATTGATGCCCTTGCTCTATCAAGTAACGTTTATCAGTTTAAAACAGCTATGAAAGTAGCAGGAGCTACCTATCAGTACAATAAACCTCTAGTAATTAATGAAGGAGCTTTTGATATATATAGAAATACTTTTAAAGAATTTGGTCTAGGTGTTAAAACAGAAATAGATTTACCTGTTGAGTCATTAGGCTATACTAGTGATAATAAAGCTCCAGGTTTACTTCTTGACTTTGTTATGGGGCAGTATGATACTTATACACCAATTCAACTATCCCAATATATTTCAACTTTCGCTAATGGTGGTAATAGATTACAACCTCACTTACTTAAAGAAGTAAGAAAAGCCACAGATGATGAATCTCTTGGTGATGTTATATATAGTTTTGATACTAATGTATTAAATGCTGTAAATACAACTCCAGAATATTTAAATAGAGTAAAAGAAGGATTTTATGCTGTTACTCATAAAAGTTACGGACTAGGTCGTGAATATATCGCTGATATCTATGATCCTAGTGGTAAAACTGGTACTAGTCAAAGTGCAAAAGATACTGATGGCGATGGAGTTAATGATACAGATACCGTTTCAACTGCCTTTGTTGGTTATGCTCCATCAACAAATCCTAAAATGTCTATAACAGTAACTAGTCCAAACTCAACTTGGGAAAACCCTCGTAATAGTTACTCTACTTTAGTTACAAGAAGAATTTCAAGAAGAGCAAGCGATGCTTACTTTGCCTTATATCCAATTGGTTAGAATATATTAGAAATCACTTAAATAAAATTATTATGGGTGATACTAATGGAATCTTTTAAAAAAGTATTGGAGGCATTGTTAGTAGTTTTAGCTTTGCTCTTTTCTTTTTACTATACAGAAAAAGCTGTGATTATATTAGAATCTAATGATCCTATTATGAAAGAGATAAAAGAAAACGGTAAAAGTAAGGAAGAAGAAGCTATTGATGCTAAAGTAGTTGATAATACTTTAATACCTGGTTATAATGGTTTGAAAATCAATTTAGAAGAAAGTTTTAAAAAGATGAAAAACTATGGTAGTTATAATCAAAGTTTACTTGTTTTTGAAGAAATTAGTCCAACTATATCTATAGATGATTATTATGATAAATATATTTCTAGTGGTAATGGTGTTAATACTGATGTGGCCTTAATATTTACTCTTGAAGATAGTAATTATTTAAATAAACTAATTGATGTATTAAATTCTACTTCTATAAACTCTACTTTATTTATTGATGGTACTGTTTTAGAGAATAATATTACTATTTTTAGTAATCTAGATAAAGAAAAATATGAATTAGAATTACTTAGTTATGATAAGAGCTATGATGAAATGCTTTTTAAAAATTCTCTATATAAATTAGAAACAATTAGTAATAAGCATCCTAAATACTGTTATGCTTCTTATGATAATGAAGAAGTACTAAATCTATGTAATAATTTATCTATGCATACAATAATACCTACTTTAAAATTAGAAGAAAATATCTATGCTAGTATTAAGGGTAATTTAAGGAATGGTAGTATTATTTATGTAAAGCTATCTGATAGTAATTTATCTAGTCTTAATATTTTAATTAATTATATTAAGCAAAGAGGTTTTACTTTAGTAACATTAGATACTTTATTAAATGAAGGAAGAAGTGAAAAATAGTTTGACATTTATTAATTTTGTAGTAAAATTGTATTTATAAATACGTTATTAATTAAGGACTTGATAAAAGAATACTTTTAATCTTAGAGACTTAACGGTTGGTGAAAGTTAAGAAAAGCTCTTTTGTTACTACCTTAATGAGTAGAATTATAAAAAGTAATTCCGGTAAACACCGTTATCTAAATTAAGTAAAAAAAGGATGGTACCGTGTATAAAGCACTCCTAATATTAGGAGTGCTTTTTCATACAAGAAATGAGGAATATTATGAGAAGACGTAAACCAAGAGTAAAAGACTTTACTGATCAAGCGATTATAATTTTAGAAAAACAGAAACATGATGATAACTTTACAAGATATGCAAGAGCTATTTTAACGGAAAGATATTTAGAAGATAGTGTAAGTTTCTACGATCTTTCCAAAAAGTTAAATAAGTCTCGAAGTAAATTTCAAAAAGAGATTTTATGGGGTGCTATTACTACTAAATTATTAGTTGAAGAAAATTGTAGTGAAATTATAAGAATTTATAATGCTATAGAAAAATTACCAATTGACGATTTAGTAAAATTAAGTCAAAAAGCTATTGATCCTCTTATTAGAGGGAAAGCAGAAAAAATATGTTATGAAAAACAACTCGAATTAGAAGAAGAATTGGGACTAGATAAAATCGATTATGAGAAATTTCTTCAAGATGATTTAGAAATAAATGACGATAATAAGAAAAAATCAAAACCTAAACCAAAAATATCTAAAAGTAACCAATTTGATTTGAGCATTACCACCAAAAAGTTTTTAAGGAGTTTTTATGATATTCCTTGCGATAGTGAAGAAAGTTTAACTCATAAAGAAATGGAACAAATTTTAACAAGAGAAGGAAATCCTATTCCTAAACGTGGAAGAGTTCAAAATATATGTTTAGATCAAGTATTAACAGGAGAATGGATTTTAGTTAGGGATAGAAATTATAAAAGAAATGCTATAATTATCCCTTATATGAATCCACTGACATCTTCTACGAAAGAAATAAAAGTGGAAATGGGAATTTCATATCAAAAGAAAAGGAGAGGATAAAATGATAAATATAAAAGAAAATGAAAAATTAATGCCACTTAATCATTCATGTGCGCATCTATTAGCAGAGGCTGTTAAAAAGTTATATCCTGATGCTAAATTTTGGGTAGGACCAGTAATTGAAGAAGGGTTTTACTATGATATTGATTTAGGAGATAAAACCCTAACTGATGAAGACTTAACTAAAATAGAAAATGAAATGAAAAAAATTGCTAAAGAAAATAAAAAAATAGTAAGAAAAGAATTAAGTAGAGATGAAGCTTTAGAATTATTTAAAGATGATCCATATAAAATTGACTTAATTAATAATATGCCGGATGATGAAGTTATTACTTGCTATACTCAAGGAGATTTTACTGATCTTTGTCGTGGACCTCATGTTGAAAATACTAAAGAATTAAAATATTTTAAACTATTAAAAGTAAGTGGTGCTTACTTTAAAGGTGATGCTAATAATAAAATGTTACAACGTATTTATGGAGTATGTTACTTAAATAAAGAAGACTTAGAGGCTCACTTAAAAGAATTAGAAGAAGCGAAAGAAAGAGATCATCGTAAAATAGGTAAAGAACAAGAACTATTTATGTCTCATGAATTAGTTGGAGCAGGTATGCCTATGTGGTTACCTAATGGTGCTATTATTAGAAAACAACTAGAAAATTATATTTATAAAAAAGAACAAGCTTTAGGTTATAATCATGTTTATACTCCATGTGTTGGTACAGTTGATTTATATAAAACTTCAGGACATTGGGATCATTATAAAGAAAATATGTTCCCTATGATGAAAGTTGATCAAGAAGAATTTGTTTTAAGACCAATGAACTGTCCTCATCATATGTTAATTTATAAAAATAAATTACATTCATATCGTGATTTACCTGTTAGAATAGGTGAATTTGCAACTGATTTTAGATATGAAGCGAGTGGAGCGATGAAAGGTTTAGAGCGAGTTAGATGTATGTGTCAAAATGATGCTCATTTATTCGTTACTCCTGAACAAATTAAAGATGAATTTATGAAAGTTGTTAATTTAATACTTGATGTATATCATGATTTTGGTATTAAAGATTATAAATTTAGACTTTCTCTAAGAGATAAAGATGATAAAGAAAAATACTTTGATGATGATGAAATGTGGGATATGGCTGAAAATAAACTTAGAGAAGTTCTTAATGAATTAAATATTCCATACTTTGAAGCGATCGGAGAAGCAGCTTTCTATGGACCTAAATTAGATGTAGAAGTTAAACCTGCTGTTGGTAATGAAGTAACACTTTCTACTTGTCAATTAGATTTCCTTTTACCTAGAAGATTTGAATTATCATATATTGATAAAAATGGTGAAAAGAAAACTCCAGTTGTTATTCATAGAGCGATCTTTGGTACTTTTGATAGATTTACTGCTTTCTTAATTGAAGAGACTAAAGGTAAATATCCACTTTGGTTAGCTCCTGTTCAAGTAGCAGTTATTCCTGTATCTAGTGAATATCAAGGTGATTATGCAAAAGAAGTAACAGAAAAATTAAAATCTTGTGAATTTAGAGCAGAGTTAGATGATCGTAATGAAAAATTAGGTTATAGACTAAGAGATGACCAAACTAGAAAAATTAATTATACACTTATTCTTGGTGATGAAGAGAAAAATAATAATACTGTAAGTTATAGAAAACACGGTGAAAAAGATACTACTACAGTAAGTATAGATGAATTTATTAATCTATTAAAAGAAGAGGTTAAACTTTAGTGAATTATAC
>CALVVD010000045.1 GCA_944363745.1 uncultured Bacilli bacterium
TATTAATATAACGGTTTTACCCGGCTTTAACTTATCCTTAAAGCACAACTTGAAAGTGATCCGAAATAAGTTCCTTTGTTAATTTACACCACCCATTAACTCTCTATAAAATTTCCTTATTCCCGTCTTTCGCACTTGTTTTAAATAAAACTAAACAAAATATAACATATTTTATATAGTTTATGCAACTATTTTTATAAATTTTTCTTTGCTTGTTTTAATAATTCTATTCTTTCCGAAAACCCCTCTACAGTTTTTTCTAATCTTTTTGGATTTAATTCTATTATATCAGAATATTTTTCTAAAACTTCTTTATACTCATCTATCAAACCATCTAATTTAGTTAAATCATATTTTTCTAACATAATATAATTAACTAATTGATTAACTGTCATATTATGAGAATAAAAAAACTTATATTCTTCATTATCAAAATCTAAATATGGAAGTGTTACATCTGATTGTAAACTTGTCCCTGTATCAAAAATAGGTGTCATTCTTTCCCATTTTAAAGTCTTAACATTTCTAATAATCCCATAATTTTTCATATGTCTATCTGTATTTAACATTAAATAATCAACTATATACATATCTGATAATTTCTTTTTTACATCTATAATTCCATTAGATTCTAAAATATTAACATACTTTTCATAGTCACTAACATTATCATTACTATCTAAATTCATAATATCACTAGCAGTTATTATTTCTTCATCTTTAGTTAAAAAATTATTACATTTACTTACTAATTGTTCTTGTATGATATCTAAAGTATAATTACAATAATCTAAATCAAGTCTTTTACAAATCCTAGAAGCAAGCCACTCATTTATAGGCTCTAATCCAGATATAGAATATGCTCCCTTTACTAAGACCCTATTATTATCTTTATCAATAATCCATCCTTTTTTTACCATTCCATCTGTAGTATTATTAGGAGAATGTAAACTTATTTTTGTACTAGATTCCCTAGAATTAAAATTTATTGATACATCTAAATAATCTTTATATTCAAAATCATTCATAAAAAAGTTTATATCTTCCCATTTTAAGTTCTGTCCTTCTTCTTTAATAAAATATTGGTCTGATAAAGATAATCCATAGGCTTTATTTAAAAGCTCTATAGGAGAAGTTACATTCAATTTTTCTAACAACTTCTCTATATTTTGTCTCCATGCAGGAATCCCTCTATTTTTAAACCATGAATTTAATGCCACTAATACATCTTCTTTTTTATTATAAGCATTATATATATGAAGTGGTGCATAGTTAATATTATAATATTCATATATTTTTCGAAACATATTATTCTCATCCATTTCTGCTAATAGTACTTTTTTATTTTGATTCATTAAAATTACTTTCAACAGTTTCACCTCCCATAAATATTATTTTTATTATCATTAAAGTAGTCTCTTATATATTATAGTTTTTTACTAATCATAATACCTCTAAGTAAATATATTGTACCATATTTTTTTAAAAAAATTAAAAGAAAGTAATAGTTTTATTACCTTCTCATACCACCTTCTCTAACAGGAGTAGAACCTGCAAATATATCACCATTATTCATATTATCAAATGTTTTTTTTCTCATCTCAAGTTGTGCTCTTTTTATCGCATTATCTACTTTTTTCGCAGCATTTAAAGATTCTCTTTCTTCCATTTTCTCACGTCTTTCTTGAATTTTCTCATCAATAAATTCTTTAGTTTTATTTTTTAAATTATTTATTTGACTATTAAAAGCTGTCGCTACCTTACTCTTAGCCCTAGATACTCTAGCACCCATTACCGCTACTTCTACTTTAGCATTAAATATATTATCATCTAATTTTTCTTTCTTATTTCTAAAATAATCTACAACTCTCTTAGTAGCAGTACCCATATAAGATTTATTTTTATTAATCTTATTAAATCTTGCTCTAATAGTATCAGAGTCTCCAAAACTCTTTTCTGTTTCTATAGACCTTTTAACCATCTCTTGTATTTGTCTATTTTTAGATTCATCTAAAGCTCTTTCATAATCCCTACTAGCTTTATCATTTTTCATATCTAATATTTTACTTTCCAAATCCCTATGTAAAGTAGTTCTCTTATCTAAAGAAGCAATTAAAGAATTCTTAACATTTCCCATAAAACAAGAAGCACTACTAATAACATTACCACCTTTACGTTTCAAAAAATCAATTGTATCTTGACTTCTTTGTAAGTTATCATTAAATAATATACCCACGTTTTCTTTAGTATCATTACCAAACTTTTTAACATCACCTTTAACATTATCTATATGTTTAATAGCATCTTCTAATCTTTTATCCTTTTTCTCTAATAGTTCTATTTGTTTTTTAAGTAAATCTTCTCTTTTACTCTCATATTCACGAATCATTCTACTCTTAACTATAGATATCTCTTTACTAGCTTTCTTAAAAGGATTAAGCAATTTATTAGAAACATTACCTAACAAAGCTTTTCTATAATCTGCTTTAGCCTGATTATACAGAGCTCTCATTAATTCTACTTTCATCAATCTTTGTTTATATAACTCTTCTGGAGTCATAATTAATCACCTCTTTATGAAAACATTGCATTTACTATATCTTTTAATTTATTTCTCTCATCATCAGTCTCTAAATCAACCAAACTATCTTTACCTTCATTATCTTTAACAATACGAGAAGCTAGAATATCACTAGTTTCATCACCCTTGTCAATAGCATAAATAACATAATTATTATTATCAACACTAACAGTCTTTAAAACTTCTGCTTCCTTCATCTCTCCATCTACTTCAATTTTAAATTTATCTTCTTGCATACCAAAAACTCCTTTCTATCTTAATAATGATTTTAACACAAACTAAAAGAAAAAGAAATACTATCTTTTCTTTAAAGTATAAACTTTATTATTAGATAATACTTCTTTATCAACTATAACTTCTCTAAATTTATCTCTATTACTAAATTTCTGTAAAGTATGACTAACATCAAGAAGTGAAGAATATACAATTTGTTTTAATTCTCTAGCACCTGTATTATTAGAAGTTGCTATCTCTAATATCTCATCTATATAACTATCAGTATATTTTAAATCAACACCATATATCTCTTTATAAAATTGTTGTTTTAAAAGAATAGGACTCAACTTTCCTCTAAGTAAAATATTCTTCAAATCTTCTTTAGAAAGATTATTATACATTATTTTAGGACTAAGTCTTCCTACAATTTCCGGTATAAAACCAAAATCAATTATATCTTTATCAGTAACATTTAAATCACAAGAATCTACACTACTAAAACCTAATCTTTTATTTTTTTCTTTTAAGATATCAACAAACGCTCCACCTACTACTATATTCATAAATGTAGTATCTATTTTTACCTTATCATAAGTAGATATATTAGCATCATAAACAGTACCATCAAGAAAATTAAGTAAAAGATTTTGTACCGCCACATCAGAAACTTCTAAACCTCGATTAGCAATTTTATCGAACTCATCTAAAAATATTAATGATTCTTCACATTTCTTTATATTTTTACTAGAATTTTGATATGCCATTTTTAAAATATCATCTATATCTTTACCAACATATCCAGAACCAGACAAAGTAGGAGTAGAATACTTTGTAAATGGAACATCTAAATATTCAGCCAATAATTTCAATGTTTCTGTTTTTCCAACTCCAGATGGTCCCATTATTAAAGGCCTCTGTATTAAATGCGGATCACTAGTTTTATAATTATCACTAATAACAGTAACAAGACTTTCTATATTTTTATCTTGACCAATAATTCTATCTTTTAAATAAGCTTCTAATTCTTCTGTATTTATATCTCTTCTAATATTATTATTTGTTTCATTACTATTTTTATTTTTTACTACAGAAACTTTTTTAACCTCTTCTTCTCTCTTCTTTTGTTCTTCTTTCTGTTTTTCAATCTTTTTCATATTTTTTTATAGATTCATCTATAAAATCTCTTAATTCTTTTTCATTTCCAAGCTGTGTTAACATATATAATTTTCTCTTAGGAATACTAATCATTCCATTATAATAACTAGAAGATAAATTAGCATTTCCAACAAGCTCTTTTAAATCATTTAAAGATAATTGATAAACATTCATTTTTTCTTTACCTTCATTAACTGCAAAAGTAAAATTACTAAACATATCATCTTGATACAAATTTAATGCTTCTTCTAAATCAGTAGTACCATATTTATATAGTAATTCTTCATCTGTAATATTATAATAAATACCTTCAGTTAATTCACTAATAGCAAAAGAAAGATCATCAATACTAAAAAACTCATTATTAAATTTGTCTATGAAACAATCATATTCTTCATCATAACTTCCTTCTATAACCGTTACCGGATTAAATAGAATTACTTCATTAGATAATATTACTTTTTTCATTAACATTGCATACATAATAATTCCCCCCTAAACAAATTATAAATTATTTAAAGAAAAAAAGCTAGATTATATAAACAAATAATCTGGCTTTTTATAAGGTTCATCATAACTCTTATCTTTCATATATTTATCAATAAGTACAACACTACCTTGTTCTAAACTCTTAGGAACATCGATAACTCGCTGATTTCTTGAACCTCTATAATAGATATTTAAGCTTCTCTCTTCTAAGATAAACTTACCATCTACTAAGACATCTACTTCACTAAGTAGCTTCTTCATCTTAGGATTTTTAAGCATCGCTTCATAAGTATAACCTGTATAACACCATACATTAAGTCCCATCTCATGAGCTGCTTTACTAATTTCATAACAAGCTTCACTCTGACAAAGAGGATCTCCTCCTGATAAAGTAATACCATCTTGATTTTTAATAGTTTTTAATTCATCTATTACCTCATTAACATCAAATAAAGCCCCACCATTAAAGTCATGAGTCCCTGGATTTTGACATCCAGGGCATGCATGAGGACATCCTTGTGTCCAAATAACAGTTCTTACCCCTTCTCCATCTACAATAGAATCAGGTTGTAAATAAGCTGCTAATCTAATTTTCATCTTACTTACCTTCTTTTGCAGTCTTTAAAATATCATTTATTCCACTATGTTTAACACGGTCAGCCTCTTCAGCACGTTTACCATTATTAAATCTATCAAGACCACCAACTAAGTAACCAGTAATACGTCTAATCCTTTCAAATTTTTGTCCTTCTCCAACTATTTTTTTCATATTTAATTCCTCCTTCTTATTTTTTTATATTTATTCACAACAATTATTATCAATAGATGTTATTCTTTCAATTGGAACCCCTTCTCCTTCATGACGTCCACATCTAGGACAAACATCATTAATAACTCCAACATATCCACAAACAGGGTCTCTATCAACAGGATGGTTAATCGCACCATATCCAATACCTGCTTCTTTCATAACACGAATTATCTTCTCAAATGCCTCAACATTAGAAGCCGCATCACCGTCAAGTTCAATATAAGAAATATGTCCTCCATTAGTAAGAGCATGATATGGAGCCTCTTTCTCTATCTTATCAGTAATACTTATATTGTAATAAACTGGTACATGGAATGAATTAGTATAATATTCTCTATCAGTAACGCCCTTAATCTTTCCATATATCGCTCTATCAATTCCTGTAAATCTACCAGATAACCCTTCTGCAGGAGTTGCAAGACAAGTAAAATTCAAGTTATATTTTTTAGAATACTCATCACAACGTTTTCTCATAAAACTAATAATCTCAAGTCCTAACTTTTGACTTTCTTCACTTTCTCCATGATGTTTACCAGTTAAAGCCTTTAAACATTCTGCAAGTCCAATAAATCCTGTAGATAATGTTCCATGTTTCCATACTTTTCTAAGTCTATCTGTAGGTTTTAACTTCTCACCATTATTCCAAATACCTTGTCCAAGTAAGAATGGAAAGTTGTAATTATGTTTACTACATTGAAACTCAAATCTTTCAAGTAATTGGTCTTTAACCATATCCATAATATCACTAAGTTCCTTATAGAACCCATCCATATCTGCCTTATCTCTTTCTTTTAATGCTATACCATGTTTAATACCAAGTCTTGGTAAGTTAATAGTAGTAAAAGATAAATTACCACGTCCTGTAACAATTTCATTATCAGGACTAGTAACATCGCCTATTACCCTTGTACGACATCCCATGTAAGCTATCTCAGTATTAAAGTCTCCTTCTTTATAGTATTGTAAGTTAAATGGAGCATCTATAAAAGCAAAGTTAGGGAAAAGTCTTTTAGCAGATACCTTACAAGCAAGTTTAAATAAATCATAGTTAGGATCTCCTGGATTATAGTTAATCCCTTCTTTTACTTTAAAGATAGATACTGGGAATATTGGTGTTTCCCCTTTACCAAGTCCTCTATCTGCAGAAAGTAAATAGTTTTTAATAACCATTCTTCCTTCTGGAGATGTATCTGTTCCAAAGTTAACTGATGAAAATGGAACTTGGGCTCCTGCTCTTGAATGCATTGTATTTAAATTATGAATAAATGCTTCCATCGCTTGTTCAGTCGCTCTATTAGTTTTTTGCATGGCCTTTTCATAACTCTTCTCAAATATTTCATGAACTCTACTAGAGCCTTTCTGATAATCACTAAATTCTTTTACATCAATTTCAATTGACTCTATTTTATCAATTTCTCTAATAATTCTATCAATATTAATACCTGGAATAAATCCCTCTAAATCCAAAAAATCATAAATTGTCTGTTTAAATTGTTTTTTAAATGTTTTAAGTACTCCAGGTGCTAGATAATAGTCAAGTGCAGGTATTGCTTGTCCACCATGTTGATCATTTTGATTCGCTTGAATAACGATACAAGCTAACGATGCATAAGTTGAAATATCTTGAGGTGGTCTAACATATCCATGTCCTGTATCAAAACCATTTTTAAATAGTCTTGATAAATCTATTTGACAACAAGTAGTAGTACCCATTGCTAAGAAGTCCATATCATGAATATGAATAGTACCATTATCATGAGCTTCAGCATATTCTTTTTTCATCAAATATGCTTTTGCAAATTCTTTAGATACAGTCGCACCATATTGAAGCATTGTACCCATCGGACTATTTCCATCAATATTAGCATTCTCACGTTTTGCATCTTCTTCATTAGCAGACTTAAGTCCAAGGTTTTCTAATGATTTCAAGAACTTATGAGTCTTATTATCTCCAAAGAAACTTTCTCTTGAAGCATTTCTTCTTTCTCTATATTCTGAAAATGATTTATATACATCA
>CALVVD010000046.1 GCA_944363745.1 uncultured Bacilli bacterium
GGTAATGGTAATCCGACTTCATATGAGCCAACGGGGACTGCAGGTATTAGACGATCAATAGTATTAAAATCAAATATAAAAATTATAGATGGAGATGGAACTGAAGATAATCCATATCGCTTAGAAGGAGATAATGACACCAATCTATCTGGTGTATTACTTTTAAGTAGATATAGTGGAGAGTATATGAGGTTTGGTAATAATGAAAATAGTCTATATCGAATAGTAAGCCATGAAACAGATGGACTAACTAAAATAACAAGTGCCGAGCCTTTAAAAAGTTCTGGAATGTTTATAACAAGTGCCTTTAGTAGTGAAAGTAGTGATATCTATTATTCATCTAGTAATGTAATAGGTACATTCTTAAATGGAGATTATTTGAATAGTTATGTAGATAGTAGTTATAATGAAATGATAGAAGAAAGTACAACGTGGTATTTAGGTAATGTAGGTGCAGGAGAAAGTTATAAATTAGCAAAATATGCAGATACAAATATGGCAACTTATACTACATCTACTGAAGTAAAAATTGGATTATTACGGATAGGCGAATTAATGTCGGGACAATTTACTTATATAGAAGGTAATACGACATACTGGCTATTGACCTTGAATAACCAAAAGACATTTGTAAGAACATCATATTTAGCTGGTAATGGTTCTGGTGATTTTTCTACAAAATCCTTCGGAATAAAACCATCTCTAAATCTAAAATCTAATGTAGTTATAACAGGTGGAAATGGTACTAAAAATAATCCATTTATCCTTGATCTAGCTTGATATATCAACAAATTTACGAAAATTCGTAAAAAAGTATTGATTATCCGTATATCCTATGCTACATTATTAGTGGGAGGGAAACTTATGGATAGAATTAAAGCTATGGAAGAAAGAAAAACTAAAGTAGATGAATTAGAAAGAGAGTTTGTTGAAGATTTTATTAAATTAAGAAAAGATAAACATTTAACACAAGAATCTCTTGCTAATAAATCTGGTGTTATTAGATTAACTATTACAAGAATAGAGAATTTTATTACTTCTCCACAAATTAATACTTTAATTAAAATATTAAAACCTATTGGTTATACTATTAAAATAGTTCCAATTAAAAAGAAGAAGTAGTTTTGAGATTAGAAATTTCTAATCTCTTTTATTTTTTTATAGATATTTTCTTCATTATACTTTATACTATTTTTTAGGAAGTGAAGACTATGAGAAATATATCTATATTACCTGCTGATACATATGTAGTTGTTAATAAAACAGTTATTAGAGAAGATGATAGACGTCTTTTAACGATGCTTTATCAACCTATTATTGGTTATACTGCTGTTAGTCTTTACTTTACTTTAATAGATGATCTTGATGAATTAAAAAGAATTAGTAATGATTTAACACATCATCATTTGATGAGTATTATGCAATTACGTTTAGAAGATATTATGATTGCAAGAGAAAAGTTAGAAGCAGTAGGACTCTTAAAGACTTACTTAAAAAAAGGTAATGTTAATAATTACGTATATCTTTTATATTCTCCTATTAGTGCTAATGAGTTTTTTAATCATCCTATACTTAATATAGTTTTGTATAATAATATTGGTAAGAGAGAATATTTAAAAAGACAAGAGATGTTTAAAGTACCTAGGGTTAGATTAACTGATTATGAAGATGTTTCTCATAAATTTAATGAAGTGTTTAAGAGTAGTAATTTAAAGCCTTTTGAAGTTATTGAAGATATAGAGAAACGTGAAGAGGGTACAATTATTTTAGATGATATGATAGACTTTAATCTTTTAATTGCATCTATTCCAAGTGGTCTTGTTAGTAATAGATGTTTTAATGAAGATACTAAGAAGCTTATTAATAATCTTTCTTTAGTATATAATATAGATACTGAAAGAATGAGTGGCCTTGTTAGGGCTTCTTTAAATGAAAAAGGACTTATAGATAAAGCTTTACTTAGAAAAAATTGTCGTAATTATTATTCTTTTGAAAATGTAGGTAATCTTCCTACATTAGTTTATCAAACACAACCTGATTATTTAAAGAAACCTGTTGGAGATAATTCTAAATGGGCTAAGATGGTTTATACTTTTGAAAATACTAGTCCTTATGATTATTTGAGAAGTAAATATAAGGGAGCGGAACCTACTAAGAGAGATTTACAATTAATAGAAGAGTTAATGTTAGATCAAAAGCTTAGTGCAGGGGTTGTTAATGTACTTATTTCTTATGCTTTGAAGGTTAATAATCAAAAGCTTAATCGTAATTATTTAGAGACAATTGCTGGGCAATGGAAACGTCTTAATATAGAGACTGTTGAAGAAGCAATGAAATTAACAGAAAAAGAATATAAAAAGATGAAGAAAATTGCTAATACAACTACTAAGAGTAAAAGTACCGTTAAAAAGAATACTAAAGAAGAGATATTGCCTGATTGGTTTGATAAAGAAGTTGAGGCTAGTAGTGTTAATGAAGAAGAGAAGAATGAGTTGGATAAACTAATAGATAGTCTTGTTTAATTTGTTAATTTGTGGTATAATAGGCGGTAATTTAGGGGGGGAGTTATGAATAATTTGTTAGTTAGAAAATATATTATTGATATTGCATTTATTATTGTTGCTGTATCATTATTAACTTGGTTTTGGTTTGGTCCTTATAAGGATAAAGTAAGAATAAGAGAGTCTTTGAGGGCTTATAATGTAGAATTCAATAATAATATTAGTTATAATGGTTTTGATTCATTTAGTCTAGATAATAATAAAATAACTAAAGAGTTTAGTGTTACTAATCATGGAGATGAAGAGATTAGTTATGTTGTTAGTTTTGATAATTTAACTAATGAGAAGAATAACTATGTAAATTATATTTTAACTGATAGTGAAGGTAATGTTGTTGAAAGGAACTTGTCTTTAGATGGGTATATTTTAGAGAATAATATTAGACCTTTAGAGACTAAAGATTATAAAATTACTTTGTGGTATGATGATGTAAATACTATTGATGGTAATTTAGAGATTCTTTTAAATCCTAGTATAGCTTAACAAATATTAAGATATATGTTAAAATAAATATATCTTTAAATGTCTCTATAGTTCAACGGATAGAACAAGGCCCTCCTAAGGCTTAGATGAAGGTTCGATTCCTTCTAGGGACACCATTATAAATATTGTAAAGAGGTGTTTCTGTGGCATATATTAGTGAAATTAGTAATAAACCATTAGAAAGAGGTAATGATAAGAATCAAGATCAAACTTTTGATTTGTTAGAAAAAATAAATATAGAATTTTCA
Source organism: uncultured Bacilli bacterium (assembly GCA_944363745.1). The sequence continues at coordinate 3,293 of CALVVD010000046.1, forward strand.
TGTGTTTCTAATGATGTTGTGGAAACAATGGAAGAATGTGAAGAATTGGATAAAGTGTTAGGAGTAGAGATAAGAAAAAGTCTTTTAGTAAGGAATCAAAAGAAAACTAGATATTATTTAGTTGTTATGCCTGCTTCTAAAAGATGTGATATGAAAGAATTAGCATTATTACTTGATGAGAATAAATTATCATTTGCTTCAAGTTCTGATATGTTAAGTTTATTAAATTCTATTCCTGGTTCTTTATCTATTATGGGTCTTATTAATGATAAAGATAATAGAGTTCAATTAGTTTTTGATAAAAGTGTTTTAGCTAGTGAATATTTTGGTTGTAATACAGGTACTAATAAGTCTCATTTGAAATTAAAAACTTCTGATGTAATAGATAAAATATTACCTTCTATTAATCATGAGCCAATTATTGTTGATATTAAATAAAGATTTACTTATGTTATTAAAGACTACTTTTTGTTAGTCTTTTATTATATACTAATAAAGTAAGATATATTTAGATAATAGAATGGTGATAATAGTTATGGATTATGAAAATGTTATGAATAAAGTGAAAGAGTGTTTAGAGTGTGTTAGGAAACCTTGTCAGATGGGGTGCCCTTTGAATAATGATATTAGAGGATTTATTAAATTAGTTAAAGAAGAGAAGTATGAAGAAGCTTATAATTTATTATTGGAAACGACAGTTTTATCTTCTGTTTGCGGGAGAGTTTGTCCTAAGAGTAAACAGTGTGAAGGAAAATGTGTAAAAGGAAGGATTAAGGATAGTAATGCTGTTGAAATAGGAAAGATAGAAGCTTTTATTGGGGATATGGCTTTGAAGAATAAGTGGGCTATTAGCTGTTTACCTTTAAAGAATAAGAAAGTTGCAGTTGTAGGAGGAGGTCCAGCTGGTTTAAGTTGTGCAGCTTTTTTAAGACGTAATGGTTATAATGTTACTATTTATGAAAGGCATAATTACTTAGGCGGTCTTTTATATCATGGAATACCAGAGTTTAGGTTAGATAAGTCTTTGTTAAGAAAAGTAATTGATAAGATTTTGGAGTTAGGTATAGATGTTAAATTAAATCAAAGTATTGGCAAAGACTTTAATTTAGAGACTCTAGAGAAAGAATATGATGCAGTGTTTTTAGGATTTGGAGCGAATCTTTCTAGCAAGATGAATATACCAGGAGAAGATTTAAAGGGTGTGTATGGTGGTAATGAGTTATTAGAGTCTAATAATCATCCTGATTATGAAGGTAAGGTTGTTGTAGTAAGCGGTTGTGGTAATGTTGCTATGGATGTTGCTCGTACTATAAAAAGAAAAGGTGCGAGTAGGGTTTATGTTATTTATAGGAGAAGTGAAGTGGAGGCTCTTGCTGAAGAAAAAGAGATTAAGGAAGCTAGGAATGAGGGCATAGAGTTTTTATTTCAAAATAATATTATTGGTATTTATGGAGAAAAAATGGTGGAGAAAATTGAAGTAATTAAGACAGAACTTGTAAAAAAAGATGATGATGATAGATTATCTCCTGTTAATATAGAAGGAACTAACTATTATCTATCTTGTGACTATGTAGTTATGGCGATAGGAAGTCATCCTGAAAGTAGTGTTGTTAATAGTTTAGGATTAGAGCTTGATAAAAGAGAAAGAATATTAATAGATAAAGATGGACATACTTCAAAAGAAAAAGTATTTGCAGGTGGAGATTTAGCAGGTACTACTTCTACAGTTGCTTTTGCCTCACGTGCTGGAAGAGAGGCAGCATATGCCATTATGAAATATTTGGAGAATAGCGTATAAAACATTTGACTATAGTATACTCTAATATTGTATATTTATTTTTGAAAGGAGAGTTTAAATGAATAGAAAAATAGTCTATGGGTTATTTGCTGTACTAATCATTGCCGTTGTTGCAGTTTTAGGGTATTCAATTTTAAGTAATAATGAGAGTGATAATGTAAATAATAATACTATTAATAATAACTCTACTACTGATGAAAATATTATTGATGATAATATTGGTAGTGGGACAGGTAAAACTTTGGTTGTTTATTATTCTGCTACTGGAAATACTAGGGGAGTTGCTAAAAGACTTGCAGAAAACTTGAATGCTGATACATTTGAAATTGTTCCCAGTAATCCATATACCGATGATGATTTAGATTAGAATGATGATAATTCAAGAGTATCAAAAGAACATGATGATGAATCTTTAAGAGATGTAGAACTTGAAAGTACTACTGTTCCTAACTTTGATACATATGATACTGTTTTAATTGGTTATCCTATTTGGTGGGGGATAGCAGCTTGGCCAGTAAACTCTTTTGTAGAAGCGAATGATTTTACTGGTAAGACGGTTATTCCATTTTGTACTTCCTCATCATCTGGAATAGGAAATAGTGCAGATATACTTGAAGATTTGACTAAAACTGGGACTTGGCAGGAAGGCATTCGTTTTGGAACTAACCCAAGTGATGATGATATAAATGATTTTATTGATAGTATAAGTTAATACTTTTGTTAACTCGTTTAGAGAATTGTTATTTATAGAAACAATTCTTTTTTGTAGGCATAATAATTTAATTATGGTAAAATTAAATTAAGATAGAGGTGGTAGTTATGTGGATTTATGTTGTTATAGGAGTTATTATTATAATTCTTGTTTATACCATAGTTTTATTTAATAGTTTTTCTAGTTTAGATAATAAAGTGAAAGAAGCTTTTTCTACTATGGATATTTATTTAAAGAAAAGATGGGATTTAGTTCCTAATTTAGTGGAAGTAGTTAAGGGTTACGCGAAATATGAGAAAGATACTTTAGAAGAAGTTACGAAGTTAAGGGGTAATATTTATGATGATATGTCTAGTGATGAGAAAATTAAAACAAATGTAAAACTATCTAGAGATATTGATAAAATCATGGTTTTAGTAGAGGCTTATCCGGAGTTGAAAGCTAGTGATAATTTTAAAGATTTAAGTGATAAGTTAGTAAAAATAGAAGATGATATTGCAAATTCTAGAAAATATTATAATGGAACAGTTAGAATCTTTAATAATAAAGTAGAAATGTTTCCTAATAATATCTTTGCAAATATTTTTGGATTTAGATCAAAGCAAATGTTTGAAGTAAAGAATAGTGAAAGAGAAAGTGTTGATGTTAATGAAAAGTAGATTTAAGAAAATATTATTATTGGCAATAGTTGTATTATCTATAGTTTGTATTTATCCAGTAAATACTAAGGCTTTGAGTAGTGAGTTATCTTATACTGATATTAGTGATGTTAAAACCTTAGATGTTAAAGATTTGTCTTTTTCTAATATTACATTTAAAGATTATTCAGATACTTCTACTAAGGCTTTTGGGTTAAGTGGAGAAGTTGTTAATAATTCTAATAGGTCTATTACTTATAGTTCTAGAGTTTCTTATTATGATAAAGATTATAATCTAATAACAGAAGCGGGTAGTTCTAATATCGCTTTAACTGGTTCTAATCAGTTTAATTTGATGTTTAATTTAGATATATTAGGAGAATATAGTACTGATGATATAAAGTATTATAGCCTCTCTATTAATATCAATGATGATTTAGTAAGTTCTAGTAATAATACACCTAGTGAAAATAGTATGTACGCATCTTATGATTATGTTATTGATAATTACGATGTTAATATTATAGTAAATTCTAATAATACTTTTGATATAACAGAGACAATAACGGCATATTTTAATACTCCTAAACATGGTATATTTAGAACTATTCCTTTAAGTAATAAAATAGTAAGACTTGATGGTAGTACTTCTACTAATAGAACTCAGGTTACTAATTTAAGTGTAAGTGATGAATATTC
>CALVVD010000047.1 GCA_944363745.1 uncultured Bacilli bacterium
GGTAAGAAGTAATGGTATTAAGTATTCATCATTTGGACTTTTATTTGAAGAGTATGGAATTAAGTATTTAGAAAAATTAGGTTTAGATAAAAAAGAAGATGTTTATAATTATTTTGTAAAAGATTTAGTAGAAGGAATAGATGCTATTGATAATGGTGTTTTTCCTTTAATTGAATCTAGTTATAAAGTAAAGACAGTTAGTGATATTATAAAACTTTTTAATCCTAGTTATTTAAGTAATGATGATGTTAATGCTAACTTCTTAAAAGCAGTAGATATTGCTAAAACAATTATAACTTATGAGATTAAAAATGTTTATGGTAAAGTTATGGCTTCTTTTAAAGTTAAAGAGCTTTTAGATAGTACTAATGGACCTATTTTAGTACTTGATGAGTTTTTACCTTATGAAGAGACTATCCTAAGTAGCAGTAAGTATGATAAAATAAAATTAGTGGTATATCCATCTAATAGAGGAGGTTATGCTGTTAAGACTGTTCCTATAAGTTCTAGTGATAAAACTAGTAGAGTTTATTTCCCTAAAGCTTGGGGAGGAGTCTTTAATAAAAAATTAGAAGAAGTAACAGGTGTTAAGGGAGCAAGTTTTTGTCATAATAATCGCTTTATTTTAACAGCAGATACTTTTGATGCAGCTTTAAAGCTTGCCTCTATTACAATAGATGTTAATGAAACTAATTAATGTAATTAAAAATATAGATATGGTTAAACTAATAGAAGGAGGAATTATATGACTAAAGAAAATGATACAACCCTTAAAAAAATTATGACAATTATTACAGTTATAGTTACAATTCTTTTAGTAGCTTTTATTATTTATGCTGTTAAAATGAATTTGTTTGATGATTCTGATTTATTAGTTAATAGAATTAAAAGCTATGGTTTAATAGCGCCTATAATTTTTTTATTAATTCAAATTGTTCAAGTAGTATTTCCTGTAATACCAGGAGGGGCTTCTTGTCTTGTAGGAGTACTTGCTTTTGGACCAATAGAAGGTTTTATTTATAATTATGTTGGTTTAACTTTGGGAAGTTGTATTTCTTTTTTTCTTAGTCGTAATTATGGACTTCCTTTAATAAATAAATTATTTCAAAAAGAAACTGTAGATAAGTATTTAAAATATATTAGAACGAAAAAATTTGAAAAAGTATTTTTTTGGGGAATATTTTTACCAGGAGCCCCTGATGATTTACTCTGTTATATAGCAGGTATTAGTGGTTTAACTTTCTTAAGATTTTTATTTATAATATTAATAGGTAAGCCTTTTACTTTGATATTTTATAGTCTGTTTACAAAGTTTTTCATGTAGTATTGACTCTTGTAAACTTAATATGATATATTTTAAATGTAAGAATAAGATATGTTTTAGGAGTAGTTATGAGACATGTAAGTTATCTTTCATTTTATGAAAGTCCTATTGGAATTATTAGAATAAATACTAGTGATTATGATATAATTTCTATTACTTTTGTTGAAGAAATAGATGATGAGTTTAGGGAAAATGATTTAAGTATTAGAATAAAAAATGAATTAGATTCCTATTTTAAAGGAGAGCTTGAGTCATTTTCCTTTTATAATTATTTAATATCTGGTTTAGAAAGAAGAGTAATGGAAATAGTTTGTCATATACCTTTTGGTGAATTTATAACTTATAGAGAAGTTGCCAAAGAACTTGGAGATGAGGAGATTATTTCTCCAGTTAAAGAGGTTTTAGATAATAGTTCTTTTCCTATTTTATTACCAAGTCATAGAGTTATTAATTCTTTTGATGATATTGGTGGCTTTGTAGGAGGAGAAGATAGAAAAAGATATTTATTAGAACATGAAAATATAATATGTAAATAATTTTTTAAATTACTTTAGTTGAAGTAATTTTTATCTTGTGTTATTATTATAATAGGTGGTGGTTATTGTGACGCAAGCAGTATATAGTGAAGATAATTTTAGAGTCCTTTTATTTTATGTAATTTTACCATTAACAGTTGTTTTGCTTATATTTTTTATAGGTACTAAAATATATAGCGCATTTAGAAAAAATAAAGATATTAATAGTACTAATTATGCTATTAATTATTGGACTAATGTTTTAGGGGTTTTAGTTACATCTATTCTCTTATCAGTATCTATTGGTTTTGCTCTTTCTTTTACACAGACTGTAAGAGATTTAAATGCTGTTGAAGAGAATGCTTTTCTTTATTATTTCTTTATGGTATTTCCTATTATTCCTTTTATCTTTTTAATAGTATATATTAGAAAATTTATTGTAAATATGAAAAGAAAAGAAAAGTTAGATCAAAAAGAATTGGAGGAGGATAATAATTATGAAGAGTAAGAAAGATAGTTCTATTGTTAATATATTTATTTATTTACTTATTGTAGTATTTATTATTTTAATCGCTCTTCCACCTATTTGTAGAATTGTATTTAAAGAAAGTAGTGATAATATTAATAATGGTGAAAATGCTACTGTTAAGAGTGTTACAGCCTTAAATTGTAATAGAGAAGTTGCAGTAGGGACAATGGTATATAATGAGACTATTAGTAGTAATTATACTAATGATGAGTTAACAAAAGTAACTTTCATGTATAATTTACCTGAAGTGGTTGATTCTACAGTAACAGATGATCCAGTAATGACTGAAATTAATACAATTAGAAGTAGTGGCCTTGTTGAAGATCAATCTACTGATACTCAGACTAGACTTGTATTAACTAGAGAATTAAAGGAAAAAAATTCTAATAATACTTCCCTTGATAATTACTTTCAACCTATAGATGTACAACAATCTAATCTTGAATCTTTAGGATATACTTGTTCAACTCTAACTGCCTAATTATAGTTAAAATTAAAGATAGGGTTATAAACGGAGAAAACAAAAGATAAAAACTTATAATATATGAGAATCTATCAAAGATAAGAAAACTAGATAAACTATTTATTACTAACATAAAGGGATATTTATAACTTGTAATTATTTCTATGTTACAAGAGAAGTATAATAACAAATATTCTATGATAATAGTGATAATACCAATACTAAAAGCAAGATATAAATATTTATCTTGTTTTCTTTTATTATCTATTTCATTATAGGGAATAAATAAAAGTAATGATAAGGGAGTTATAATATAAAATGTAAAAATAAGAGATGATTTAATAATATTTATAATGCTATTAGTTATTGGAGGAGTAAGATAGGTTAAGTCTAATGATTTTGTTGTACCATAGATATTTATGATAAAAAGAGGAATAAAGATAAATGCTAAGATAAGAGAAAGACTTGCTACTTCTTTATAGCCTTGATTAGAGATTACTAAAGATGTTATAAAAATTAAAATTATAATACTATAGAAGTTTCCATTACTTAAAAAACTTACTTTAATAAAATCAGTAATACTAATTAAAAGATATATAAATACTATTATTAAGAGAATTGTAATAAATAGTTTACTTATATTAGTTTTAATTTTTATTTTTTTTCTTAATAAGAGAATTAATTTAAAGAGAAGTAAGGATAAAATACTACCTATAACTATACTTATAATAGTGTCATTTTTACTAATTTTAATAATATTAGATGAAAATAAAATAAATGATGTAAAAGTTAGAAAAAAGGTAAGAGAAGATACTTGTAAAAGACCTATTTTTTTATTAGTCATAGTTATTTCTCCTTTCTATTTTTAAATCTATGATAATATTTTTTTTACTGTTTTTATAACTATTAATAAAATTATCTTTTTCTTTTAAATAGATAGTATTATTAATATTAGTTATCTTTATATCGTTTTTAGTCTCTAAAGTAATCAGTTTTTCTATATTATTTAATAAATTTTTTTTAACTTTATCTTTTACTTTCTTTAAATTAGAAGTATCAGAACTATCTACTTTACCAGTTATTTTTATAGTTAATTTATTATCTTTGTAATTAATAGTAGTTTTTAAATCATATATAGATGTTTCTATATAGTTATTATTTAATTTAATTTTTTCATTATAAGAAGTTATTTTGTTGTTTAATAGATAATAAGTTTTAGTTAAGTCTTTATTAAGAATATAATCTTTATCTATTATAAAAGTACCATTACTTATTAATTTATCATTATCAATATCTATTAGAGGGATAGATGATGATTTATTATTATCTAGATAATTACTTAATAAGTCTTTAAAAGTAGTGTTAATTATTGTTCCTTCTAAGTTTTTCTCTTTAGTAATAAAACTTTTATAATCATTACTTTTATGATATTTAGTAAATAAATTATCTAAATTATTAGTAGATAAAGTTAGATAATCAATAGTAGTAAATTCATCTTTTAAGAAAGTAAATAGGTTACTATCTTTTAAGATATTAGTATCAAATATTAAAACACTTAAGTGCTTATAATATGTTTTTTTATTACCTATAACTTCTCCTTTTAGAAATATTTCTCCTAAACTATCACCAGTTATTTTATAAGTTTTATTATCTTCGTTTACAATATTTAAATAAAGATTATATTTATTATCATTAAAAGAAAGTCCTATAGTATCTACAACTGCTAATTCATTTAAATCGTTATAAGGAGTGTGTCCTAGAAATAAGAGAAGGATGATAGAAATAATTATTATTTTTTTCATTTCTTAACCTCCCTTATTATATTTTTAGTAAGTAGAGGATTCCTTTTTCTAATCTTTTTATTAGTGCCTTTAATAATAGAATCTTTTAGTTCTTCTTTTATAAAGGGAGAGAAAGGGGCAAGGTAAGGAAGATTTTCTGATGAAGTGGTAACAAGGGATGCTAGGAGGATGATAAAGCCTATAAAGATACCAAATAGACCAAAGAACATAGCTAAGAACATTAAAATAAAGCGCCACCAACGAAGAGCATAAATCATTTCAATGGATGAGAAAGCAAGACCTGATATCGCTGATATTGATATAACAATAATCATAATAGGAGAGATAATACCGGCAGAAACAGCAGCATCTCCTAGAATTAGACCTCCTAATATTGATACAGATGTTCCCATACTAGATGGTTTTCTAATATCACTTTCTCTTAATATTTCAAAAGAAATACTCATAAATAAGGCTTCTATTAAAGCAGAGAAAGGAACACTACTTCTTTGTTCGGCAAAGTTTAAAAATAAAGATAGGGGTAATAGATCTTGATTATGAGTAGTTAGGGCAATGTATATGGCAGGTGTAAAGATAGCGATTAAGAAAGCAAGAAATCTTATTATTCTAATAAAAGAAGTATTAATTGCTTTTTCATAGTAATCATCACTTGTATGTAAGTAGTCAATAAAAAAAGTAGGTGTAATTAAAACATAAGGAGAATTGTCAGAAACAATAGCGATTTTACCTTCAAGTAAAGCTTGACTTACCCTGTCTGGTCTTTCAGTTGAGGTTATAGTTGGGAAGAAAAAGTTAGTCTTACTATCTAAATAGCTTTTTAAGTTACCTGAATCAATTATTCCATCAACATTTATTTTTTTAAGTTTATTCTTAATATTATCGACATTTTTCTTAATTGCAATATTATTCATATATAAAATGCCAACTTTAGTTTTACTAGACTTTCCCACAAACATACCATCTACATATAAATTACAGTCTCTTATTCTTCTTCTAATAAGTCCCACATTAGTATTAAAATTCTCATTAAAAGCATCTTTACTTCCTGTTATGCTAGCTTCATTATTAACTTCACCTATACCTCTATCAACGGTAGCACGGGCTTCTATGGCAATGGCTTCATTATCACTATAAATTAAAAGAGCGAATCCCATACAGATATAGTCAGTCATATCGCTTAGTTTATTTAATATTTTTCCATTATTAGTAGGGATAAAGTTAAGAAGTTCATTACCTATATCATTACTTTGAAACTTGATAGTCAAAAGTTTTTTTAAAATAAAATCATTTACATAATCAGAACTACCTAAAACTTCACTCATCACAAGAGTTATTTTTCTATTATCTATAATAAAAGGTCTAACAATTAAATCAGTGGCATTACCAAAAGCTTTCTTTATCTCATCAACAAGCATAAGTTCACCTCATTTCACTTTTAGTATTACCAAAATGAAAAATATTATAAATTTCTTTTTCTTTAACCGATTTTGTAGTAACCTATTATTAGGTGAAGTTTATGTTAGTTAAAATAATAGATTATGACCATCAAGGTAGAGGTATTGCCAAAATAGATAATAAAGTAGTATTTATACCTAAAGTAAAGCTAGGAGAAGAAGTATCTATTGATATAGTAAAAGATAAAAAAAGATACTCTATAGGTAAAAGATGTAATCATCTTAAAGTAAAATATTGCCCTTATTATCAAACTTGTGGTGGATGCCAGATAGGACATTTAACTTACGATGAACAGTTAGAGTTTAAGAAAAACACAGTTAAGAATATTTTCTCTAAATATACAAATTATAATTTAGATAATTTAGAAATAATTCCTACTAAATGTTATAACTATCGTAATAAAGTTACTTATCATATTAAAGAAGAAAGGCTTGGCTATTATGAAGAAGAGTCTAATAATTTGATATCTATTGATAAATGTAATTTATTAGATAGTGATATTATAACTTTAACTGCCTCTTTAAATTCTTTTATTAAAGTACATAAAAAATTAACTAAAGCCATTATTAAATCTTTAGATGGTAAGCTTATGTTAATATTAGAAGGTAAGGAAGATAAAGAATCAATTAAAGAGTTCTTCTCATCCTTGGTTAGTTCTTTATACTATAATAATGAATTAATCAGTGGTGTTCCATCTTTAATTATAGAAGTTTTATCTAAAAAGTTTATGGTAAGAAAAGACTCTTTCTTTCAAGTAAACAAAGAGGGTATTAGTTTAATATATAAAGAAGTTATTGATATAGTAAAAAAACTAAATAGTAATATTATCTATGATTTATACTGTGGGACAGGTACAATTAGTTTATTAGTAAGTGACTATGCTAAAAAAGTAATTGGTATTGAAGTTGTAGAAGATGCAGTGAGGGATGCAAAAAATAATGCTAAGTTAAATAATGTTACTAATACAGAGTTTTATTTAGGAGATGT
>CALVVD010000048.1 GCA_944363745.1 uncultured Bacilli bacterium
AACTGATATAATTTAATTTTTTAAGAGCATACTAACTTTTTTATACATAGACTTATAATTACCTTCGGGTTATGAGTTGTAAATTTCTGGTAATTGTGAATTTGTGAAATTTGTTGTTTTTGTTGATTTTATGCTAGTTTCAAAGATTAATAAAATTTGAACATTTGTGTATTTTGGTGACATTTTTTGAGGATTTCTTCCCCAACTCTTCCCCAATTTCTTATATACATTTGTTCGTGTAAAAGATAGATATTTATGGGAAACCTAAAAATTATTTAGGAGGTTTTCAGTTATGAATAATAAAATTACTTATCGTAAAGAAGGAGATTATTTTATACCTAATTTGTCTTTACCTATACAACCTAAAAAGCAAATTGGAAAATATGGTAGATTAAGATTAAATTACTTAAAAAATTTTAAGAAAGGTCTATATACTGAATTACTTATAGATGGTACATTAAAACAACATTTATTAGATATTGATGAAAGTGCTAATAAAATAGTACATGTGCTTATAAAGCAATTTGCTAAATCTGAAAATGTTAATGAATATTTAAAAGAACATCATCAAATGGAATGGGTTCAAGCTATGAATAATATTAAAAATAGAGCTGAAGAAATTGTATTAAATGAAATTATATATGTATAGGAGGATATGAAAATGGTTAATTTTAGAGATGTAAATGATAATGATATTTTAAAAGAGTGGTTAGATTATAGAGAACAGGAGGTTTTTGGTAGTCTTACTGAAGAAGATAAAAAACATCATATTTATTTTGATGAGATTGTTGAGAATATTTTAAGGAATATACCTAAACAGAGTCAAAAGTATGTTAAGAAGCAATTAGATAAACTTGATGAGAATTTTATGGATTATCTTTGTTATTGGAATGAGAAGTATTATAGGAATGGTTTTGTTGATGGTTCTCAGTTAGTTATAGGATGTTTTGAGGAATAGATTTTTGTATAAAGTAACAATTTTCAGGATAAAATAATATAATATGATTGACATTGTAATTACATTGTGTTACAATTATATTAATAAATAGTAGGCGGAGGTGTTTGTTATGGCAAAAACAGATACATTAAATATTAGAATAGAACCAAATTTAAAAAGAGAAGCAGAAAAAACTCTTGATGATCTAGGAATGAATGTTGCTGATGCAGTTACTATTTTTCTAAAACAAGTTGTATTAACTGAGAGCATACCTTTTGAAATAAAAAAACCTAAATATAATCAAGAAACTGTTGAAGCTATCAAAGAAGCTTTAGATATAATTAAAAATCCTGAAAACTATAAATCATTTAACAGTGTTGACGAACTAATGGAGGAGTTGAATAGCGAGGATGAGTAAATATAAAATTGAAATGACAAATAAATTTAAAAAAGACTTTAAAAAAATGAAAAGTAGAAATAACTTTGATTCTAAAGCTTTTAAAACAGTAGTGGATTTACTTTCGAATGGTGAAGTTTTACCTGAAAAATATTGTAATCATTTATTGGAACCCAAAACTAATCGGGCTTTGGGAATGTCATATTAAACCAGATTGGCTTTTAATGTATGCCAAAAGCAATGATAAACTTATTCTAGTACTAACTCGTACGGGAAGTCATTCAGATTTATTTGAATAAACAAAACGACTATCTGTATAGATAGTCGTTTTAATTTAATTTCTTTCTTAGAGAAAATTATAGATGTTTTATAGTATTCAATTGTAATTGGATGATTAGAATTTATCTTGTTAATGTTTCTTAGTTAGTTATGAGATTTTTGAAAAATAGTAATTCAATTTTCATCTTTTATCAAATTTATAAAAAATACTCGAGTTCTGTTTTTAGTATTGCGTTTTCATTAAATTCTTGTAATATTAATTTATCTATATGATAATCCCCATCTTTATCTATTATTATATATCTTGAATATTCGTTTACTATTTTTTTAGATAATTCTTGACTCAATCCTTCTCTCTGGAAATATATTTGTATCTCATTAGATGTACCATATTTTATCTCGTTAAATACATCTTTACCAATTAACTGTACTTTAAATAAGATTTCTATATATTTCATTAATTTATAATCTATAAAATCATTTTCTATCTTAATCTTTTTTATTGCATAATTTACCTTTTGATCCTCTGTTTTTGTTATAAGTCTAACATAATTTGGAATTCTATCTGTATCCTTTCTTTTACATTCTCCCCATTTGCTACCTATATATAAATAATTTAATTTAGTATCAGCCCAATATTTCATCATATGATTTATCATCTCATTATAAGTCTGATTATCTTTTTTCCAACCTATAAACATATCATAAAATGCTCTTGCTTTTTCATTTTTTAATCTTAATAATTCAAAATCATTTTCAATATACTCTATATCTTCTATAAACAATTTATATACTAATTCCATTATGGTATATGGTATTTCGCTATTTCTTATGATTTCCAACTTATTTTGCATAGTATCTTCATTCTTTTTTATATCAAAATCTACCACATTATTTTCCAAACAATATCTTCCTATTTCCGTCTTAATTTCATCATTATTCTCTGTATCATTTTCTAAATTTTTAATAATAAGCTTTTCATTTTCATCTTCTTCTGAAACTTTAGCCAATAATGGATTTTCTAATATATCTTCTCTTTTTTTGCTTTTAGAATCTATTTTTAAGTTAGTTTTTATAAATTCTTCAAAATTATTTCTTTCTTTATCCTTGGTTTTTACAAAATGTATTTTGGGCAATAATTTTCTTACATCCATATTATTTTTATTAAATATTAAGCTGTATCTATTTACTCTTCCTATTAAATTCTTTAAGTCTTGAAAAGTCATGTTACCATTTCCCTTATATGTATCCATTATAAACATATTATCAAAAGGCATGTTTACCCCTTCTAGTAATGTAGATGTTGCAAAAACATACTTAATATTATTTTTAAAATCTTTTCTAATAATATTTTCTAGATATAATCTAACATTTTCAGGAACTATACCATTATGATAAACTATCCCTTTCTTAATTAACTTGGCAAGATCATAGTCTTTATGTATAAATTTTTTTAATTCCTTTGAAATTTTGTCAAGAGAATCTATCTCTTTTTGAAATTCAGCTAATTCAAACGCCTTCTCTACACATTCGCGTGGTTTATTTAAATATACAATGTTTTTATTTTTTCCCTCTTTTAATAGATATTCATATTCATTTAAGTATGTAACAGTTGTTGGAATGAATTTATTGAAAAATTGATCATATATTCTTTTTTCTTTATCCATAAATGTTATATATGATATCTCTTCAACTTTTATAACTGGTTTGATTACTAGGGCTTTATCAATAACATATTTTTGTTTTAAATATTTAAAATCTATATTGGTATAATCTTCTATTACAGGACTAAAATATTTTATAATCATATCTTTATTATTATTTTTTAACAAAATAATAATTCTGGCTAGCAATTTATTTCTAGCATCTCTCTCAAATAAATTATGTGCTTCATCTATAAGTAATGTGTCAATTACAATATCAATTTTTTTATCATATATAAATTTAAATAATCTTTCTTGCGTAAAAATAAATATATTTCTTTTATCTCTATTAATACTTATATCATAATGTGTTATTATCTTAGGTTTTTCATGTCTATCTTTAAACATTTCTAAAATATCAATTCTTAATTGATTAATCATTGCCTTTGATGGTAATATGACACATATATTTTTTTTCAAGTAATTTTTTAATATATATTCCTTTATTAATTCCGTTTTACCAAAAGACGTTGGAGCAACTACTGTGGTTTCACTATCCTGTTTAAAAAAATCATATTTTAATCTTTTTTGCTTTCCAGTGTAGTAGTTATTATTTTCTTTGAAATTTTCCTTAAGGACATCATAAATATCTTCAAATAAAGATTCTTCGTTTTCAATATTATTTATTCTATCCAATAATTCAATAACTGGTATATTAAATAATTTATATGATATCTCATACAGTGGAGTATAATCAGATGTAAGTATTGAATATTTTAAAATAATATAGTATGCTAATTTCTTATACTCAAGTTCATCTCTATCAATCAATAATGCTGCTAATGATAAGAGCTTTATAATTTTTTCTCTTGGTACAGCATCTATATTATCTCTTAATAAACCTATATAGGCATCACTTATATTATTATTTTCCATTAGCTTATATATACTATTAAAGCTTAGTTCCATTCTCTAACTCCTTTAACATTTCTATTATTTTTTTATAATTTGGGTGAGAAATACAAATCGCTGCTATGTTTTTAAAATTATCTTTTTCTTTGTTTAATACTTCTTTAACTTTTTCTTTATTAATATTATCTACATCTTTTTTAAAAACCGCAGATACTCCTATAGCATTTTTTTCTATTTGAATATTAATTTCTTTAGTAAGAATATCTGCAATCTGCTTTTTTAATTCGTTTGATTTTACATTGGCAATATTACTTTTTGCAGTTAACCAATAATTTTTATTGCTACTTAAAAATTTACCTTTTACATCTGTAATAGCCTCTTGTATTTTAGACACATGGGCGTCCGTAATATTTTCATTTTGAGCATTTTCTCTTGATTTTACCTCTGTATACCATACTTTTTCTCCATCAAATAGTAATACATCAAATCCTTTTTTTACGCTTCTTTCTTCTTTATTCAAATATATAGATATATGACTGTAATTTTTTAGTTTTTCAAAACTCTTTAAATGAAATAATAATTCTCCTATCATTCCTGCTTTTTGGTCATCAGTCTTTCTCTCTATTCTTTTATTTAATTCCTCTATAGTTTCATCGAATGTAATAATTTCTAGCTCTTCCTGTTCTTTGCCATAACATATAGTTACTAATAATTCTCTAAGTTTCTTTTTTAATACTTCATCTTTATCATTGCAAATTATCTCCAATATATTTTGATTCTCTAATTTTTCCATTTACATTCCCCCACTAATATTACTACTAATATTATAAAAAAGTTATCAATATATAACGTTTATTATCAAAAAAGCAAAATAATTCTGTAAAATTAATTACATTATTACTTTGCTTTTCTTTAGTAATATTTAATTATCTTCTATATTCTTTCCATTGTGTTTCTTCTGCTATCTCTGTTATTAATTTTCCGTTATATGTAAAATATGATGGACCAGCTATATTATATCCCTTTAAATTTTTTACAATAGCAGATAAAGAAGTTAACTCTTCTTTGTATTTTACTTTATGATTATTCACAACTGTAACTTTAATATTTGCATCTTCTGTATATACTAATTCTGCCCCTTTTGGAATACCACATTTATCAAAATCAATTGGCGGTCTTTTTGTAGTTATTTTTGCTTGCTTAACTCTTTTTAATTTATTTGTAGATCCACTTATAATAGCTATTGCTTCTATTAATTGATAAGCTTGTTCTGGGGTCATAACATAAAACTCTCTATTTTTTGAAACTCTTAAATCTGCATTGAGATCATCAATTAGTTGATGTAATTTCTTATCTTCAAGATTACCATTAGTTTCATAAGTTGCATATACTTCATACTCATATGGAAGTGCTGTGGTACTAAGTTGTTTTCTTCTTTCTTCTACATTTGTGGCATAACCAATTTTAACCATATTTATTAAAGCAGGATTTGTCATAATGTAAATATATCCTTTTTCATTTCCACTCATATTTTTTGCTCCTTTTAACTATTTTTTACGATTATATTCTTCACTTTCTTCAGCAACCATTGCTAAATTATTATCCTCTTCCTCATCAGTAACATCATATCTTATCTCATTGTTCTCTTCATTATTTGAACTATTTATTCCAAAATATTTTTCAAAGAATTTCTTAATTTTATCAATTATTGTTTTTTTCTTTTCTGCTCTATTGCCTCCTCCAAATCTTCTCATTGGTGGTAATATTTTTTCTATATCTGTACCTGTTGTTTTAACTTCTCCATCTCTAAAAGAATTATCTAAAAACTTTCTTGTTGCTTCTTCATTTAGGTTCTCTTCATTTATCAAATTTTCTAAATCTATTTCTTTTTGTTCTCTTACAAACTTAGCCCAATCGCTATATACATTTGTATCTGCATTTATTTTTGAAATAAACTTGTCTATTAACTCTTTCTTTGAACGAAGTGCTAAACTTGATTTAATAGCTTTATCAATAGATCCTAATATTTCTTTATCTTCACAATTTGAATCATGATATTTAGACACTAGCATCAATATATAGTCTATATTTACTTCTACTTGTTTTACAAGTTCCATTTCAAATACTATATCTTCTTTAATGCTTTCCTCTTCTTCTGGCTTGGATTTATATTCTTCATATAAATCTGTATATGTTCCTATATAATCTTGGAAATCTCTTTCTGATAATATTTCATTTCCTGCAAATTTATCAAATGAAGATAATATATTTCTAAGTCTTAAAATATTTCCCATTAGTACAATAAAGTCTTTCTTATTTTGTTCTCCTATTATCTGCACTCCTAAAGGATATTTTTGTATCAACATAGCTATTCTTGCTTCATACCCTATATGTTTTCTTCCTTTATCATCTTCATAACCATAATAGTAATCTTCATAAGATTTAAGTAATACAATTCCACTTGCATGTTTATCTCCAAATAGTGCAATAGCATCATTTGTAGCTTCTTCTAAATCTCTAAAGCATACAATATTTCCATATGTTTTTACAGAGTTTAAAATACGGTTTGTTCTTGAATATGCTTGTATCAATCCATGTTGTTTTAAGTTTTTATCTACCCATAGCGTATTTAATGTTGTTGCATCAAATCCCGTCAAAAACATATTTACTACTACCAATAAATCAACTTCTCTATTTTTTACCCTATCGGATAAGTCTTTATAATAGTCTTGGAATCCATTCCCCTCTGATGAAAAATTTGTTTTAAATTTCCTATTATATTCCCCTATAACAAAGTCTAAAAACTCTTTTGAACTTTG
>CALVVD010000049.1 GCA_944363745.1 uncultured Bacilli bacterium
CCGATCGCTTAGAAGGCGATTGCTCTATCCAGCTGAGCTACGCGGACAAATAAGACATTAATAATATATAACAAACTTTTCTTTTTTTCAAGTCTTTTTTGATAATTTACAAGATAATTTGTAAAACTTGTTCTTTTCATTGACTAAAACTTATTAAAAGCATTACAATAATTAAAAGAGGTGTTATTTATGTATCAATTTAATTATCGTAAACATATGCTTAAAAGTGTAGTTATAATAGTTTTTTTATTTGTTTTTGCAATTGTTTCTACTTATTTAATATATAATAATTTTTCTAAACAAAGAGAAAGAGATGTTGATACTGGAGAAATGAAAGTAGTTTTTCATAGTCAAGCTGGTAATAAGATTAATTTAACTAAATTTAATCCTGTTACAGATGCTGTTGGTCTTAGTAGTGATTCTTATGATTTTACAGTTACAAATAGTACTGATAAGGAAGTTAAATACAAAATTGTATTAGAAGATAATACTAAAAGAATAGAAAAGGATGGTTGTGCTATTAATAGAATTCCTAATGAATTATTAAAACTAAGTCTTAGAGTTGATCATGAAGCGCCTAATGCTTTGATACTTAGTGAATATCCTAATAATATTTTGTATGAAGATACTTTAGCTTCTCATAGTGAAGAAGATTATTCTATTAGAATTTGGGCTGTAAATAGTGATTTTGTTATAGATAGGAATAGTCATTTCCATGCTATTATAAAAGTTATTGAAGAGGGAGAGTAGATTATGTTAGATAATAAGGGGTTTGCTATTTCAACAATATTATATGCTTTACTTTTAATGGCCACATTAGTTATATTTTTATTAATTGGTAATTTTGGGTTTGAAAGAAATACTACTAGTGAGTTTGTTAGTAATATTAAAAATGAACTTAATGGAAGAGATGAAGTTGTTGATTCATCTAGTGCTAGTGTTGTAGATGATAGTGATAATGTTAGTGGTTATTTAACAGATATTTCAGGAGAAATTATTACTCTTGATGAAAAGTTTAAAATAATTAGTACAGTTAATGAGAGTTATGTAATTAATATAGAAGGTAATAGAGTTTCCACTAATAATAGTAATATTAGTCTTTATATTGCAGATAATTTAGAAGGACAAGAATTTAGTTTAGTAGAGTCTGATGATATAGGATATTATTATATTGCTCAAGCTTCAAATAAAACTTTTGTTTTTGATATTGCAGGTGCTAGTAGTGCTAATAATACAAATATACAACTTTATACATTAAATAATAGTAATGCTCAAAAATTTAGATTTGTAGAAACAGAGGATGAAGGAGTTTATTATATTAAATCAAGTTTAGGTACTTGTGTTGATTTAACTAATGCTTCAGTTGCTAATAATGCTAATATAGCTTCTTATTCTTGTAATAAGAGTGCTGCTCAGAAATGGAAACTTATGATTGTTTAATTAATAAAATTTAATTTAGAAAAAAAGTTAGCAAAAAAGGTTGACAAGTGCTAACTTTTTGCATACAATAATATTGGCAATAAAAAAGAAAGAATGCTAAAATTAGCATTTAATGCCTAGGAGGTAGTTATGCTTAGTGAAAGACAAAAGAAAATATTAAAATTAATTGTTGAGTCTTATATTAGACAAGCTAAGCCTGTTAGTAGTAATCAACTCTGTAAAAAACTAAAGTGTTCCAGCGCTACCATCAGAAGTGAAATGGCTAGTCTTGAAGATTTAGGCTATTTAGAGAAAACTCATACTTCTAGTGGTAGAGTTCCTAGTGAAGAAGGATATCGTTATTATGTAGATAACTTAATGGAAGCGAAGAAGATGAATGGAGAAGAAATGCTAAAGTTACAAATTATTTTCCATAATCAATCATTAGAGTTAAGTGATTGTATCAATAAAAGCTTACAGGTTGTTTCTGATATGACTTCTTATACGGCAGTAGTCTTAGGTAAGGCAAGTCATGAGAACTTACTTAAAGAAATTAGGGTTGTTCCTCTTGATGCTAATCATCTAATAGTTATAGTTGTAACTGATAAAGGTAAAGTGGAACATAAAAACATTACAATAGACAATGTTAGTTTGGAGGATATTAAAAAGACTGTTGAGCTAATTAATAACTTAATAGTAGGAACACCAATTGATGAAGTAAGTACTAAATTAGAGTTTGAGATTAAACCTATTATCTCTAAATATGTAGAAGGACATCAACAACTATATAATGCTATTTATAATGTCTTTACTGATATTACTAATACTGATGTTAATGTAGTTGGTAGAACTAAGTTCTTGGAACAGCCTGAGTTTGATAATGTTGATAAAATTAGAGATTTGTTTAAGAAACTAGATGATAAGGAGATACTTGGGGAGATTAAAAGAGACGACTCTAATAATATAGAAGTATATATTGGTAGTGAAAATAGGTTAGATAGTGATGTTACTGTTATTAAGACTAACTTTAAGACTGATAGTGAAGAAGGTACCCTTGCTATCATAGGACCTAAGAGAATGGAATATGATAGAGTTGTTAGTATCCTAGAATACTTAAAAGAAAATATTGAGAAAGGTAGTGAATAGATGGAAACTAAGGAAGAAGAAGTAAAAGTTACAGATGAAAAGCATGAATGTAACTGTAAAGATAAAGAAAAACCTTGTGAATGTCATGATAAATCAAAGAAAAAAGATAAACATCATGAAGAGATAAAAAAATTAAAAGAAGAACTTGCTAGTAAAGACAAAGAGATTGAAGAATATAAAGAAAAAATTAGATATAATCAAGCCGAACTTGTTAATTATCGTAAAAGAAAAGAAGAAGAAGTTACTAATAGATTAAAGTATGCTAATCAGGATTTGATTAGTGAGTTAATCTTAATATTAGATAACTTTGAAAGAGCGATTAGACTTGATGATAATAATCTTACTGATGAGTTATCTAAATTCTTAAAAGGATTTAAGATGATGTATGCAAGTTTTGATGATGTATTAAAGAAATATGGTCTAGAAGAAATAGAAGCAGAACATAAAGAATATGACCCTAATACTATGGAAGCTTTAATGACTGATAGCGATAAGAATTACAAAGATGGTGAAGTCCTTGAAGTATTACTTAAAGGTTATCGTCTTAAGGATAGAGTTATTAGACCTGCTTCTGTTAGAGTAAATAAATTAGACGAAGAAACTGAAAACAAAGAAGAAAAAGATAATAATGATAATAAAGAAGGAGAGGATATAAATGAGTAAAATAATTGGTATTGATTTAGGTACAACTAACAGTTGTGTATCTGTATTAGAGGCTGGGGAGCCTAAAGTAATCCCTAATAAAGAAGGAGAAAGAACAACTCCATCAGTAGTTGCTTTTAAAAATGGTGAAAGAATAGTAGGAGCTGCTGCTAAAAGACAAGCGATTACTAATCCAAATACTATTTCATCTATTAAGAGATTAATGGGTACTGATAAAAAGGTAGAAGCTGAAGGTAAGAAATATTCTCCTGAAGAGATATCTGCTATGATTTTAAGTAATCTTAAAGAGTCAGCTGAGGCTTATTTAGGAGAGAGTGTTACTAAAGCAGTTATTACAGTTCCAGCATACTTTAATGATGCTCAAAGACAAGCTACTAAGAATGCTGGTAAGATCGCAGGACTTGATGTTGAACGTATTATAAACGAGCCAACTGCTGCTGCCCTTGCATATGGTCTTGATAAACAAGATAAGAACCAAACTATTCTTGTATATGACCTTGGTGGTGGTACATTCGATGTATCTATCCTTGAGTTAGGTGATGGTGTTGTAGAAGTTAGATCTACTAGTGGTAATAACCACTTAGGTGGAGATGACTTTGATAATAAAGTAATTGACTATCTTGTTAGTGAATTTAAGAAAGAAAATGGTGTTGACCTTACTAAAGATAAAATGGCTATGCAACGATTAAAAGAAATTGCTGAGAAAGCTAAGAAAGATCTTTCAAGTATGACAAGTACCCAAGTATCTGCACCATTTATTTCCCAAGGAGCAGATGGTCCACTTCACTTAGATATGACACTTACTCGTGCTAAATTTGAAAGCTTAATTAGTGATTTAGTTGATTCAACATTAGAGCCAGTTAGAAATGCTTTAAAAGATGCAGATTTGAAAGCTAAAGACTTAGATAAAGTAATCTTTGTTGGAGGATCAACAAGAGTTCCACTTGTATATGAAACAGTTAAGAAAGAACTTGGTATGGAACCATCTCGTGAAGTTAACCCTGATGAAGTAGTTGCTATGGGTGCTGCTATTCAAGGTGGTGTCTTAACAGGTGATGTTAATGATATCGTTCTACTTGATGTTACACCATTATCACTTGGTATTGAAACATTAGGTGGAGTTATGACAGTATTAATTCCAAGAAATACTACTATTCCAACAAGTAAGAGTGAAGTATTCTCAACTGCTGCTGATAATCAACCTGCTGTTGATGTTCATGTATTACAAGGTGAAAGACCTATGGCTGCTGATAATAAAACACTTGGTAGATTCCAACTTACAAATATTCCACCTGCACCAAGAGGAGTACCACAAATTGAAGTTAAATTCGATATAGATGCTAATGGTATTGTTAATGTTACTGCCAAAGACCTTGGTACTAATAAAGAGCAATCTATTACTATTACTTCATCTACAAATCTATCTGATGAAGAGATTGAAAGAATGAGAAAAGAAGCTGAAGAGAATAAAGAAGCGGATAAAAAACGTAAAGAAGAGGCAGACCTTAAGAATGAAGCAGAACAATTAGTCTTCCAAACTGAGAAATCACTTAAAGACTTAGGAGATAAAGTTGATAAGAAAGAAAAGGAAGAAGCAGAAGATTTAATTAAAGACTTAAGAGAAGCTTTATCTAAAAATGACTTAGATGATATTAAAGCTAAGAAAGATAAACTACAAGAGAAAGCTATGGCACTTGCAACTAAAGTTTATGAAAACGTTCAGAAAGAAAATCAAGCAAATAGTAATGCTAACACTGATAATAGTAGTGATACATCAGATAAAAAAGATGATGTAAAAGATGCAGACTTTGAAGAAAAATAATAGAAAGGATAAGAATGAGAAGTAGTGCTATGTTTAGGACTACTTCTTGTTAATAATAATATGGATAAACTATTAAAAAGAGAAGATGTAAAGAAGTGCGATAAATGGAATATAGAAAGTGTTTATGGGAGTTTAGATGAATATAATAAAGACTATAACATTGTAAAAGATAATATAGATAAATTAAGATATATGCAAGATACATTTTTAAACAGTAGTTCATCTTTTAAAGAGTTCTTGCTAATAGATAGTAAGACATCTAGATTAATAGCAAAGTTATATACTTATGCTGCTCGTAAATATGATGAAGATACAGGAAACTCTACTTATCAAGAACTTTATGGTAATATTAATAATTTATATCAAGAATACAGTGAGGCGACATCTTTCGTAGTTCCTATGATTTTAGAGCAAGATAAAGATACTATTATAGGATATTTAGATAAAGAAAAAGAACTTCTTGATTTTAGACATCAAATATTAGATATTTTAAGATATAAAGAACATACTTTATCTAAAGAAGAAGAACATATTATAACAGCTTTTTCTAAAGTGTTAGATAGTAGTAGTGATACAGCAGATTTCTTAATGGATACAGATATGAGGTTTGGAAATATTAAAGATGAGAATGGTAAGGAAGTAGAACTTACTTCTAGTAATTATAGTACTTATTTGAGTTCTAAAAATAGAGAAGTTAGAAAAGCAGCTTTTATTAATTATCATAAAGTATATGGTAATTTTAAAAATACTTTAACATCAACTCTAGCAGCTACTTGTGAAGCTTTATCAGTATCAAGTAAATTAAAAAAATATAATTCAAGTATGGAAGCAAGTCTTTTTAATGATTTTATTCCTACTAAGCTTTATGATAACTTGATTAAAGTAGTACATGATAATCTACCTAGTCTTTATAAATACTTTGATGTAAAGAAAAAAATACTTGGCTTAGATGAATTCCATTTATATGACGGTTATGTTAGTACAGTTAAAAATATAGAGAAAAAATATAGTTTTGAAGAGGGAGAACGATTAGTAAAAGAGGCTTTAAGTGTTTTAGGAGATGAGTATAGTAGAGAGCTTGATAAAGCCTTTAAAGAAGGCTATATTGATAAATATCCTAATTTAAATAAAAGAAGTGGAGCCTATTCAAGTGGAAGTTATGATACGAAACCATTTGTTTTACTTAATTATGTAGGTGAATATAATGATGTATCAACACTTGCTCATGAACTAGGACATTCTATGCATACATATTTTTCTAATCACTATAATTCTTATGAGACCTCAAGTTATCCAATATTTTTAGCAGAAATAGCATCAACTGTAAATGAGTTATTGCTTTCATACTATATGGAAGATAATGCTAAGAGTAAAGATGAGAGATTATTTATCTTAAATGAAAGACTTGATTTATTTAAAGCGACAGTCTTTAGACAAACTATGTTTGCAGAATTTGAAAAATATATTCATGAGTTAACTGATAAGAATGAGGTATTAACTAGTGATGGCATTTGTAACTATTATTATGAGTTAAATAAATTATATTTTGGTCCTAATGTTGTAGTAGATGATGAAGTTAGATATGAACTTTTGCGAATACCACATTTCTATACACCATTTTATGTTTATAAGTATGCAACTGGTTTATCTATAGCAAGTTATATTGTTAAAAATATTTTAAGTAATACTCCTGACTTTAAAGAAAAATATTTAGAGTTTTTAAAGAGTGGAGGAAGAGATTATCCTTTAGAAGTATTGAAAATTATTGATATAGATTTAACTGATACTAAAGTAATAGATTCTGCGATGGAAATGTTTAAAGAGACTTTAGATAAATTTATATCTTTAAATAACTAATAAGTCTATATTAGAAGGAAGGTGTAGTATATGGCAACTAAAAGAGACTATTATGAAGTGTTAGGTGTTTCTAAGAAT
>CALVVD010000050.1 GCA_944363745.1 uncultured Bacilli bacterium
ATTATTTCTAAATGTTCCAAGTGAAACTCTATCTTCATCTTTTATATTTTGAGTATCATTAATTCCTATAGAAAAAATAATTATTGTATTATCATTCTTATTAAATCTTATTTTACATTCATTATCAAATCTATCTTTAATACCCTCTGTAACATCTCCTGATATTCCTAAATTAAAAATGGTGTAATAGTTATTACTATTGTCATTTTCTAATGCTAATCTTAAGCGATTTACCCAACCACTTTTTTCCTTATCCCATGCACCATAAGTAATACTATCTCCAAAAACTAAAATATTAATATCTTTCATAGTGCTTTTCTCCTTTCTTTTTTTACTAAATTCATCAAAATAAAATAAATAATTTTGATCTTGATTATTCTATATTTTTTAAATTCTCTGTAACATAGTTTGATATTCCTAAATTAAAAATAATATAATATCTATCACTAATTTCATTGAATTATCCAAACAATTAGTCATTTATATTAATTATAATTGAACTGTTTCCATAGATTTAAAGTAATCAATAACATTATTAATTACTTGATCAACAGAAATATCAAGCCAATTATTTCTTGCATCTGATAAACTATGTTTAAAAACATTATTGTTAAGTATAGTATCTAAATTATTTATTATATCTCCAATATTATTTTCTCTCATTGTTGAATCTTTAATTATTAGTGTATCCATTATATTTAACAAATCTTCTTTATTAATTTCTGTTTTATTAATCAAATAATAAATATCAAATATATCTTTATATCTTGTTGTTCTAATACCAAATCTTAATAATGATTTAAGTTTTTCACAAATTATTTGTTCTTTTGAATTAATAACAAGTGTTGCACTTTCATTAATTGCCTCTAAATTAAAACAATATACATCTTGTTTTATATCAAAGTTTTTGTGAACACCTATATCTAACTTAGCAGAAATACTAGAGTTTTTTTCATCTTTTAAAATAACATTAACTCTTTTTCCTTTATAATCTTGATGATGTAATTCTTGTATCTCTCCATCTATATAAACCTTAATACCGTCATTTACTAAATTTAATGTATCTATAAATTTTTTTATTGATTCATTAGCAAGAGAATATTTTATGAAGTCCAAATCTAGATCTCTTGTTGCACGTCTTCTATCATTAGATAAACCGTACATAACAACTCCGCCTTTTATTGTTACGTTTTTATTCATTTTACTTTTAGATATTTTATTTAAAATAATATCTTGGCAAATCTTTGCAGAAGCATTAGCAAGTGAAAAACCATTTTCAAGATATTTTCTTCTTAATTCTTCTAAATTCATTAAAAAACCTCACGCATTAAAGTATCATATAGTGATGATTCATTTTTATAGTAAGAAATATATTCTTGAATTTTATATATATCAAGTGTATCAATTTTCTTCCTATAATTAGTAATTATTTCCTTATAATAATCAAATGGAATTAAATTCTTTTTTCTGATTAATTCTACTAACATTCTTTCTTTATCATAGATATTGATTTTAACACTTTCCACTTCAATCTGTGTTTTACCAAATTCAAATAAATCATTAGGTATAAATATTTGCTTAATATTCTTATCATTGATTCTGCTATCTGACCTTTTAGTTGCTAAATAAAAATAGTCTGGTATAACATCAGTTAAATCATAATAGTAATATGCACTATCAGATGTAAATATTGCATTAGGATATTTTTTTAAAATTATTTCTAAAGGATTTACAAATTCTACATCTGAATACAAACCATTATCCACTTTAAACAACTCTTTATTTTCTATAGCCTTATTTAGTTGATAAGTAGAATATTTATTTTTATCTAACTCATTTCTAAAGTATAACATTTTCTCATCACCCAACACAATATTAACAAAACTATACACAAAAATCAACAGTTTGTGTATAGTTTTGTTATTTTTTTAAAGTAAATGACACACTTAGTAAGTAATGAATGAATAAATGAATCATTTAGTCTAAATTTTCTTTTAAAGAATCAACTCTATTAAAAATAACCTTAGTAGCAGTATGTCCATGCATTGCATATATATCTAATACTTTTCTCCAAAAAACCTTTTCTGATGATCTAATATCACGAATTCTAGCAAGCAATTCTTCAAAGTAAGGACTTTCACCATTATTCTTTAATTTTTCATCATTAAGTACAAATCCTTTAATCATATATTCCTTTAATTTATCATTTGCCCATTTTCTAAAATTAGTTCCAATATCAGATCTAACTCTAAAACCTATAGCAACTATCATATCAAGATTATAATACTTCATATCATATGTCTTGCCATTTGTAGCAACTGTTCGGAATTTCCGAACAGTTGATTTTTCCTCTAGTTCACCTTCTTCGTATATATGCTTTATATGCTCTGAAATATTAGATTTACTAGAATTATATAATTTTACTAACTGTGCTTGATTTAACCAAACAGTACCATCTTCTATTTTTACTTCAATATTATCTTTTCCATTTTTATCTTTATAAATAATTATATTTCCGAATTCATTCATAACTACGTCTCCTCATACAACAATATAATATAAAATGTTATATCTACTAATATCACTACAAATTATTAAGAATATCTTAACAACTTAATCTTACTTCACAAATGTTTTAATGATTATTATATTAACATTAGAATGAATGTTCGTCAATGATAAAATTAAATAAAGATGTAAAAACCACATAATTATTATCTTAATTATATGGTTAATAGTTTATTCATATTTATCGGCAATCACTTTATCTAAATAAATAGATAATAATTCCTTAAAGTTAATAAAATCTTCATATAAACCGCTTAAATAAACATCTTCAGAAGTAGTACCATCATATAAGTTATTAAATTCATCCATATTGGGCATACTCTCAACACCTGTAATATCTGAGAGTAATTTATATATCATTACACTAGCTTCTGCTAATTCTCTACCTAATTCTTTTCTTTTATCAGAAACACTTAAATTAGCATAAGCAGCGACTAACTTTTCTCTTTGTTCTATCATATCGTCTTTCCTCCTGCTAATGTATCATCAAGATTCATTTTTTCAGTTAAAGTGTTTGGAGAATTAACTGAATCCATAAAAGCTTTCATTGCCTCTTCTTTCTGTTGTGCTTGAATTTCTTTTATTGTCATACCTTTATCTTGTCTACGTTCAAATTTATCCTCATTTACTTTTCTCTGCCATAAAGTATTTCCTCGAGCTAAGTCATTTAGAAATTCTAACTCTTCTGTGGTATAGCTTTCTATTTTATCCCAATTAGGTCGTTTTCCTTGAATAGAATCCTTTAATCTTTCCCATCTACTTCTACTTTTATAAGTTTGCTTAACTATATCAAAAGCCATCTTATGTTCTTCTTTATCTCCAAGGTGTTTTGCTTTCTCTTCTTTTCTTGCTAGAGCAGCATCTCTAACAACATCAACACCTGCTCTTTCCCTACTTCTTGCTTCCTCAAGTTCTGCTTGAAGATCCATTACTTCTTTACGTTTTCCAATTATTGCTCTATGTTCTTCTTCTGTCCCTTTCATAGTTCTATACTGCATATCACTACCATTAGTATAAGAAACTGTTGCTTTCTGCTCATAATCCCTTTGCATTTTTGCTAACTCTGCACTTACTTTTCTTAATTTTAACTCTATTTCCCAAGAATCCATAATAATATTACCTCCTTAGCTTATATATTATACAAAAAATAAATTTTAATCTATAAAAATTAAATATATTTACATTATTTTACGAATAATAAGAACTCAAAAATATCATTAGTTGTAATTTTAGTAAAGAAAACAATTAAAAATCCAATTAAAAGAAAAGGTCCAAAAGGTATCATATGCTCTTTATTTTTATATAACAAATATAAAGATATAGGAAGTGCTATAAAACTAGCTAAAAAGATAGTTATAAGTCCTAAAAAAGGTTCTGTTGCAAGACCAATTACAAAAAGTAATTTAACATCTCCCCCACCTAAAGATTCTTTTTTAAATAAACTATTACCAAACTTCATTAAAACAAACATAAAGAAAAATAATAAACCACCACTAAGTAATGAAAGTAATACTCCACTTAATCCTAATCTAAAAAACTGTATAATAATAATACTTATAGAAAAGAATACAATAACTTCATCAGGAATAATCATATAAGTTAAATCACTACTAAAGATTATCATAGTAAGTGCAACTAAAAATAAAGCTAATAAAAGATCTAAGGAAAAACCAAAACTATAATATGATAGGGCAAATAAAATTCCTGTTGCAAGTTCAATAAAAAAACTTAAAGGACTTATCAACTTATTACAATATCTACATCTACCTTTTAAAAATATATAAGAAAATAAAGGTATTAGATCTAATCCTTTAAGTTCGTGATGACAATTATCACAATAACTTCTTCCTTTAATAAAGGATCTATTAGTAGATAGTCTTAATCCAATACAACAAAAGAAAGACCCAAATACTAGGCCTATTATAAAGAAACAAATTATATATATTACTTCCATATTATCACCTATTGAATCTTTCCATAAATATCAAACATTGGAACAACTATTGATAGAAGAATAGTACCAACTATTAAAGCCAAGAACGCTATCATTAATGGTTCTATAAAGCTTTGCATTTGTTTAACTAAAGTCTTATGTAAGACCTGATAATAGTTAGCAACTTTCTCCATCATTAACCCTAACTGTCCAGTTTTCTCTCCTGTAACAATCATTTCATATGCTGCGACTGGAAAAGCCCAACTTCCTTTAAAAGATTCTGAGATATTTGCACCTTTATTAAGATTAATAATTGTTTTAGCAATTAACTCTTTATATATTTCATTATTAGTAATCTTAGATAAGACTTCCATACTATCAGTAATAAATACTCCGTGATTTAAAAGTGATGCAAAAGTTTTAGTAAAGTTATATACTTCATTATAAATAACTATTTTACTAAATACTGGTATATGCATAACTACGAGTTGGACATTTTTTCTAAATCCTCTTTTATGTTTATATAAGTATATAAGTATTAAAACAAAGATACCAATACCTAAAATAATAAATAGATAATAGTTAACAATAAAGTCGGATGCTCCCATTACAAAGGTTGTAATAGCAGGAATCTCAGCATCATTATCTCTATACATATCTACGAAACTAGGGACAATACTAACAAGGATAAAGATAATAACTCCAATAGCAATACAAAGAACTATAATTGGATAAGTCATTGCTGATACCATTGCTTTTCTTGTTTCTTCTTTAGAAGTATAATAATCAGCCATATCATCTAAAACAGAGGTTAAATCACCTGTTAACTCAGCAGTTTTAATCATATTAACTAAAAGTGTAGGAAATTTATCACCTTGTTTTTCCATCGCTGTTGATAAATTCTCACCTTTTAAAAGTTCATATACAACTTTTTGATATATCTTTCTTTGTTCTGGTTTTTCACTTTGTTTTTCCAAAATTCTTACAGAATCTATTAAAGCAATTCCAGCTTTTAAGTATGTAGATAATTGTGTTAGAGAAAAAGAAAGGTCAGCAGCAGAAAATTTACCACCAATATTAATATCTATATCATAAGCTTTACGAGGAACAACTTCTAATACTTCATATCCTTCATTTTGTAAAAATAGTCTAACTTCATCGGCACTTGGTCCTTCAAAAGTACCATTTAATATCTTACCTTGACTTCCTTTAATTTTATATCTAAAAGATATAGATGTTTCTTTATTAAGGTTTATTTTTCTTTCAGTTGAAATATTCTGTTCTGCCATTAAAGCTTCTACTTCTCTAATAGCACTATCATCATTTTCCTTAGCTTTATTTTTAGCTTCTCTTTTCTCACTAGTTTTACCTCTACTTAATTTATCAACTGTCGCTAAAACACCACTATAAGCATAACTTAAAATACGTTTAGGAGTAAGTAATATGTATCTTACAATGTGATATATAAATATAAAAGGCATTGCAACTATTTCCATATTAACTTCTCCTTTCTATTCTGAAATAATTATACCACTATCTTAAATTTATCACAAGTAATAAATTTTAGTCATATATTAAAGTAAGGGAAAGGCTGTGATAATATGTATAATGACTATTATAACAATATGGGAACCCCTATGTGGCAAGGAATATCAAAAAGACATTTTAATTGGAATAGTATTTTAAATAATACACAAAGAACATTAGGTATAATTAATCAAGCGATACCATTAATTTATCAAGTAAGACCTCTAGTTAGTAATGCTAAAACACTATTTAGAGTAGCAAGTGCTATTAATGAAAAAGATGATGTTAGTAATGAAGAAGAAAGTCTTAATTATACTAATTCCTATAAAGAAGAAAAAGATAGTAACGGACCTATATTTTACTTATAGGATTTACTATCTTTTTTATATTTTAAATAAATAGACATTTTCTTTTAAAGTTTGATTAGGAATAGTAAAGTCTCTATTTGAAACAAATACTCCTCCCATATGTTTATAGAAATTATTTGCATTGGTATTATCACTTAAACATCCAACAATCATACTATTAAAGCCCATCTTTTTAACTTCTTCCAAAGCTCTTTTAAATAGTATTTTTCCATAACCTTTATGTTTCATTTCATCTAATAAATACAATGATTTTAATTCACCATTATCTTTATCACTTTTACATACACTAAACATACCTACATATTTATCATTTACTTTTAAAAGAAAAGCTTTATTTAAAGGTTTATTTATATTATTCTTCATTCTTTCTATAGATTTATTAATCTCTTCTTTAGTATTAATTAATTCTAAAAAGTAATCATCAACTATCCCTTTATAAGTTTGCTTCCAAGCTAGAGAATTAACTTTTACATAGAAATCAACATTATCAAGGTTTAACTCTTCAATAGTATAATTCACTAAAGTTTAACCTCTTCTTTTAATAGATTAATAAATTCATCTATACTTTCTGTAGTAGTATCTTTTT
>CALVVD010000051.1 GCA_944363745.1 uncultured Bacilli bacterium
TATTTAATTTTTCAATATTAGATAATTTAAAAATAGGTAATTTAGATGCTTCTTTAGATGAAGTTGTTGATGCTTGTAAGAGGGCAGATATATATGATGTAATTATGAATCTTGATGATAAATTTAATACTTTTGTTTTAGAAGGTGGAGTATTGTTAAGTGGAGGGGAAAAACAAAGACTTGCTATTGCCAGGACTTTATTAAAGAATAGTGATATTATATTATTTGATGAAGCGACTAGTGCTTTAGATAATATTACGCAAGATAAAGTTCAGAAAGCTATATATGGATTAGATAAAAATAAAACAATTCTTATTATTGCTCATAGATTATCTACTGTTAATAAATGTGATAGGATAGTAGTTGTGGATAAAGGAAATATTATTGATATTGGAACACATAAAGAATTATATAAAAGATGTAGTAAGTATAGAGAGTTGTATGACTGTGAAATAGTTTAAATTTGTTATCATAAATATTTGCATAAATGTAATAATTATGATATGATGTATATGTAAGAAAAATTTTCATACAATAAAAAAGAGGGAAATACTTAACTTGCCAGAGTTGAGTACTTGCCCCTATGAATTTGGGTTTGTACTTAATCTATGTTAGATTGAGTACTTTTCTTATATAGTTTTACTTTACAAAAAGTAAGATGATTAATAAGAAGATAATTATGATTAATGCAGTAACTAAAAAGTCTATTTTTCTCATAATATCAAGCCTCCTCCTTATTAAGAGTAGGCAAGTACTCAATAGTTAAATTTTCCCCGTAAATATAGTATCAGATTAATCTCTATAAAGCAAGAGAAAAATGTAATAAATTAGTTACGAATTTTCGTAAATGTATTTCTATTTTTTTATATTGACTCTCTAGTTAACTGTAATGTTAAAGTAGCAGTGAAGGGAGGAAAATATTATAAATAGAGATACTAAAATTAAGATAGTGCAATTAAAGATGCTTAAGATGTTATTATTGTTATTAAGAGATGAACTTGAAAGAGAAGATTATATTGTTAAGGATACTGTAAAGGAAGAACAAAAGGTGTTAGTTTTGACAAAAAAGTTTAGAGGTAAATCTATTAAAGTTCTTTAAATTGTAGTATGATATTTATGAAAGGTACTGATGCTTATGCTGTATAGGATTGGTGAGTTTTCTAAACTTACGGGTATTCCAATTAGAACTCTTAGGTATTATGATAGTATAGACTTGTTTAAACCTAGTGAAGTTGATTTGTTTACTAGTTATAGATATTATAAAGAAGAACAAGTTAAAGATTTAGAACTTATTAATGAGTTAAAAGAAGTGGGTTTTACTTTAGAAGAGATTAGAGATAATTGGAATAATTTTAGTGAAGAGTTATTTCTTAAAAGAAAAGAGAAATTATTGGAAGAGATTAAACTTAAAAATGAAGCGATTAAGAAAACAGATATTTTAAGAAGTAAACTTAAAGATGGTAAGATAACTGATAAAATAGTAGATAAAAAAACTATTAAGAAGAAATCAATATTTTAGGAAAGGTGATGTTTTATGAAAAGTACAAATTTAATAATTGGAGAAGTTAATACATATAAGACTACTGGTGTTATGTTTAATGAAGTAATAAACTCTATTAAGAATGGAGAAAATTTATTAATTTTAGATAATAAAAATGAATATTTTGGTACCTTTAAGAGTGAACTTGATAAAAGTAATTATAATACATTAGTTTTTAATCTAGATAATTCTTATAAAAGTAATAGTTTTAATCCTTTATTGTTACCTTATAAATATTATAAAGAAAGTAATAGGGATAAAGCAGTGGAAATGATTAAAGAACTTGGACTTGAAATATTTAAAACTGATAACCCTTATAGTGATCCTTTTTGGGAAAATAGTGCAGCAGATTATTTTATGGCTTTGGTTTTAATACTATTTAAAGAAGGAAAAGAAGAAGAGATTAATTTAGGTAGTATTCAGGTTATGGTTAGTAAAAGTGATAATATTACTAAGTACTTTGATAGTTTAGATGTTCTTGATTCTATTTATATTGCAGGAAGTACTACTGTTTATGCACCTAGTGATACTAAAGGTAGTATTCTTTCTGTTATGAAACAAAAAATAAATGAATTTTGTGTAAGAGAAATGTTACTTAATAATTTATTAGGTAATGATATTGATTTATCTAATATAAAAGATAAAACTGCTATTTTTATTATTGGTAATGAAAAGATTAATAGGTTAGGTAATATTTTAATTGATGAGTTAGTTAATGT
The DNA here is from genome assembly GCA_944363745.1 of uncultured Bacilli bacterium. The sequence goes on from CALVVD010000051.1 coordinate 2,260, forward strand.
TTCAATAGACAATAATATTAAATTTACATTTTTCTTAGATGGTCTATGTGATGTACCTGTTATTTTAGAATTAAATAAAACACTAGATAGAAAGATGAAATTATTTGTAACAGTTCGTTCTATAGAAGAGTTAGAAAATAAATATGGTAAATATATAATGGGTAAATTTGAGAATTGTGTTAAAAGTGTAGATGTTGTAGATAAAGATAATTTAATAAACATTAGTAACTCTAAAGATTATCCTGAATCTAAAGTTAATAAAGGTGTATATTTAAATATTGAAGAGCTTGTAAATAAATTTTAAAATAATTTATGGAAGTAGAATTTATCTGCTTCTTTTCTTATGTGAAAAAACTATTGACTCTCCAGTTAACTGTAATGTTATGCTTAAGTTGTAAATCTTTTTGAAGGGGGAGTTTGATGAAAAAGATTAAAAATAATTTTAAAGAGTTAAAGACAAACTTGAAGATGTGTTGGTATTTTGTTAAGGAGGAGAAACCATATTTTGTACTACTTGCTATTTTATCATTAGTACTTGCAGGGATAGGTTTTATTTTACCTTTGTTTTCTGCACAGTTACTTTTAAAACTTACAGATGGATTATTAAAAGACTTGATGTTAGTGGCAATTATTATATTCTTTATAGAGATATTTAGAAATATAGTTGCATATTTCTTTAGAAGAATTTTTGAACTGTATTCTATAAAAGCTACTACAAATGCACAAATTAAAATGTTTGAAGAGACATTGAAAATAAAAACATCAGAGATAGAAGATAATACTACGGGAATGTTTGTTGATAGAATTAATAATGATACAGAGGAGATAATTAATACTTTTTCACAGTTGTGCTCTGTTACTATAAATATTATTTCTAATATAGGTGTTTTTCTAGCAGTGTTTGTTATTAATAAATATATGTTTTTATATTTTGTAATATCTTTTATAATTATAGTTATAATAGAGACTAAGAGAACAAATATTTATTATGAGAGAACTAAAAAAATGCGATTAATTAGCGAGAAGAAAACTGGTCTTATATCAGAGATAGTTAGAGGACTACAAGATATTAAACTATTAAATGCTCAGTCTGGTATATTAAAGAAAACAAGAAAACAACTACAAGATATTAATGATGAAAGAATAGGCATTGTTAAAGTTACATCTAACTTTCAATTTATTTCAGGAAGTGTAAGTGATTTATTTGATGTTATATTTTTTGCATTAGGTAGTTTACTTGTTTATTTAAATAGTCTTACTATTGCTAACTTTGTTATTTTATATACATATAAGTCTAGAATAGATAGTTTATTAAATTTTTATAATAGTTTTAATATGTATGTTAAGAATTTTAATTTGAGTGCTACAAGAGTATTTGAAGTTATAGGAGATACTTTTGATAAAGAAAGTGATAAAGGTAAAAGAATAGATAAATTAAATGGAAAAATAGAATTTAAAGATGTCTCTTTTGCTTATGATAAAGATAATGTTTTAAATAATATAAGTTTTACTATTAATAAAGGGGAAAGAATTGGGTTTGTTGGTAGTTCTGGTAGTGGAAAAAGTACTATATTTAAATTATTAACTAAGTTATATTCATTAAATGAAGGAAAGATACTAGTTGATGGAGAAGATATTAGTAATATTTCTAATAAGTCATTAAGAAAAAATATATCTTTAATTTCTCAAAGTCCTTATATATTTAATTTCTCAGTATTAGATAATTTAAAAATAGGTAATTTAGATGCTTCCAATGATGAAGTTAAAGATGCTTGTAAAAAGGCTAATATTTATGATGTAATTATGGATCTTGATGATAAGTTTAATACTTTTGTTGGTGAAGGGGGAGTGATGTTAAGTGGTGGTGAAAAACAAAGACTTGCTATTGCTAGAACACTGTTAAAGAAAAGTAATATTATTCTTTTTGATGAAGCGACTAGTGCTTTAGATAATGTTACTCAAGATAAAGTACAGAAAGCTATATATGGATTAGATAAAGATAAAACAATATTAATTATTGCACATAGATTATCTACTGTTAATAAATGTGATAGAATAGTAGTTGTAGATGATGGGAATATTGTTGATATTGGTACACATAAAGAATTATATAAAAGATGTAGTAAATATAGAGAGTTATATGATTGTGAAATGTCTTAAAATATATTTGTATAAATGTAATAATTATGATATGATGTATATGTAAGAAAAATTTTCATACAATATAAAAAGAGAGGAACAATTCAATTTGTCGAGTGAATGTCGCCTCCAAAGATTGGTTTTGACACTCAAGCATATTTGTTGAGTGTCGTTTTTGTTGTTAATAGAGTGATTTCTTTGATAATGTGCTAGTTAAAGTAATATAATTTAATTTTTAATAAATATTATTGATATTTTTATCTTCTTTGTGTATCTTTTTTTTAGTTTGGTATTTCCATATATCTTCGTCAATAGGTTGAATAGTACCATTTATTTTTTGATAATTACATACATTTAATTCTATTTCAAAACCTTCTTCTGAAATTGCGTCTTTGAATTGTTCTTCACTAATTATGCATGATTGAGTTCTTGCTGCTATAACATTTCCTTTTTCATCAAAGATTGTAGTTGGATTTGCGCTATCAATTAAGAAAAATTTTTCTTTAGTTGTTTGTACTAGATTAAAAGCATGGGCTCCTTCTGTATTTTTGTGGAAAAATAACCTGAGATATAATAAGAATTAAAACCCATAAAAGCTAAAATATTTTGTGTTAAAGCAGCATATTCTGTACATTCTGCTATTGAATTATTTTTAAATATTGCTATGTCGAACCATTTGCTATAATATTCTTGATAAAGTTGTTCGCTCTTTTGTCTTATTTCTGAAAGCTGCATTCCCATATTATCAAATGAGATTTCTCTGTTATTTTTGTTATTACCATTTTTACCAACACCAAAATATTTTTTTAAAAAAGGAGATATTGCTAGAATTGCTTTGTTTATATCTGTTATATTATTTTTGTTAAGATAGTTAATATATTCATAAATATAATCTTTCCTTTTCATAGTATATTTAGAAGGCAATGGTGCATCTAAATTACTCATTATAAAAACTGAAGAAAATTCTAAACTATCAGTTGTGGATATAAATCCTTGATGAATTGTATTAACACCTATTTCTTTATTTTGTTCAGCTTTGCTATTTAAGATTATTAATCTTTGTTCTATCATATTTTTTTTCTTCTCATTATTTTGTTTTTTTAATATTTTTTCAAACTCGTTCATGTTTATCACCTTAAAATTATTATATCAAAAAAGTAATAGAATTTATATGTTTTTTGTGGTATAAGATTTAGATGGAGGTAGTGTTATGATTCTTTTTATTAGTGGTAGATGTGATATTGTTGCTTTCTATACTCCTTGGTTTATGAATAGATTAAAAGAAGGATATGTTGATGTTAGGAATCCTTTTTATAAGAAACAAGTTAGTAGGATTTACTTTAGTGATGTAGATTTAATTTACTTTTGTACAAAGAATCCTAGACCTATTGTTCCGTACTTAAAAGAAATAAATAAGCCAATTTTATTTAATGTTACGATTACTCCTTATAAAAGAGATATTGAACCTAATGTATTAGATAAAGATAAAATAATAGAGAGTGTTATTGAAATATCTAAAATAATAGGTAGTGATAATATTTATGTTAGATATGATCCGATATTTTTAAGTGATAAATATAATTTGGATTATCATATTAAAGCATTTGATAGACTTTGTAGTTTACTTAATGGTTATGTTAAACATATTATTGTTTCTTTTATAGATGATTATAAAAATGTAAGAAAGAATATGGGGATATTAAGAGTTAAACCTTTTACTAGTTATGACTTGAAACAAATAGGAACATCTTTTAGTTCTATTGCAAACAAATATAATATGACAGTACAAACTTGTTTTGAAAAAGAGAACTTAGTGGAATATGGTTTTATTAAGGGAGATTGTTTAGGAGTAGAACTTGCTAAAAGATTAACTGGTAAAGATAGATTTAAGAAAAGTAGGATTAGAAAAGGTAATCTTTGTAATTGTGTAGAAATGGTTGATATTGGTTATTATAACTCTTGTAAACATTTTTGTAAGTATTGTTATGCTAATTATAGTGAGGATGAAGTAATTAGTAATTATAAAAAACATAATGTAAATTCTTCTTTACTTATTGGTGAGTTAGAAAAAGATGATATAATAAAAGTGAGAAGAAGTTAAATAAGTATATACAGAGGTGATGTATTTGAATAAAAAGAAAATTATTATAATAGTATCTATTGTTATTGCTGTTATTCTTATTATTTCATTGATAATATATTTTAATAATAGAGTAGTTTTAGATAATAGTGGTTTTACTTTAAAAGATGATTTAATTGTTAATGTTTATAGTGATGTTAAAGTGAAAGATTTTATTAAAGATATAGATGGTAAAGTTGTTGATAATAAGAAAATTAATACTGATAAGTTAGGTACAGTTGAGGTAGAGTTTATCTATTTAAATAAAGATAATAAAAAAAGAAAAGGAACATTTGAAGTTACTGTTAAAGACTTAGAAGAACCTTTAATCTGGTTATCTAATAGTTATAGTGTTAGAGTTGGTGACGATGTTAATTTAGAAGATGAGATACTCTGTGCTGATAATTATGATAGTAATCCTAGTTGTAAAATTAAAGG
>CALVVD010000052.1 GCA_944363745.1 uncultured Bacilli bacterium
GAATATAATATAAATCCAATAATGGATATAAGACATATGTGGAAAGAAGAAAAATATAGAGAAGTAGAAAATCAAGAATTAGCATATAACGAAGATGGAGAAGTATTTTTAATAATTGATATAGAAAAACAAGAGTATGAAAAATTAAAATATTTAGGATATGATAAAGAAAATCAGGCATTAAGATATGGAAGATATGCAAAAGGGAAAAAAGTATATAGAGTGCCATTATCAACAGATTATAGAATATTTGTACCAGTAGGAAGAGATAGTAAAAAGTTCAAAACAAAATATAAAATGAGAACAGAAGTCGAAAGATTGAATGGAAGATTAGACAGAGATTATATGTTTAATGACCATTTTATACGAGGGCAAGAAAAAATGGAATTGATGGTAGATTTAAGTTTTCTAGTAATGCTGACAATGGCAAAAGGACATATAAAAAATAAGCAAAAGAATATAAGAAGTTTAGTTGCATAATGAAAAACAAAAAAATTATGTAAAGGTGCAATAGGGGTATTGCATCATTTTAAAATGGAAATAATTACCAAACAACAAAAAGCAGAAAAAAGTATCATAAGCTACATAAAAAGCATGTACTTTTTTTATATAATTAAAAATTGTAATTACCAATAAATAAAAAAATGGCACAAACGAAAAAATTCCCCAAGAAAGTATTTGACTTCCGGCAATAAATAGTGTTATAATAATTTTAACAATACTTTTGCGAGAAGTTATTTGTTAATAAGCGTTCCGAGTTGTTTATAACACTTGGGATGTTTTTTATTGTTAAAGAGATTATACTACTTAAAAAATGTAAAGTCAATATATTTTTAAAGAAATGTCCCAAAATCATTGACAATTGTCCCAAGAAAAAATATAATATAAACGGGTGATAAAATGAAAAAGAAAAATGTATTAAATTTAATTAAATACTATTCTGAAAAAAATGATGAAGCTTTCAGAAATGAAGCTTATGAAATAGCTAGAGAGTTTGATGAAACTGGAGATTTTCAATTATCTGAATATATAATGGCACTATTGTCTAATGTTAATACTTTTATACCACAAGGCCAAAATTATGATTTATCTTTTTTTACAAAAATAGAACCAAATCAAGCATCTCTACCATTACCAGAAAAAATAAAGGAAGATATTATAGGTATAATAAATGCTGTAGGGCATAATGCAGGAGTAAATAAATTTTTATTTGAAGGAGCTCCTGGTACAGGCAAAACTGAAACAGTAAAGCAGTTGGCACGTATATTAGATAGAGATTTGTTTTCTGTAGAATTTGACACTGTAATAGACAGCAAACTAGGACAAACGTCTAAAAATATTTCGGAATTATTTAAAGAAATACAAAATCTATCACATCCAGAAAAAATAATTATTTTATTTGATGAAATAGATTCCATTGCGTTAGATAGGATTAATAAAAATGATTTGAGAGAAATGGGGAGAGCAACTTCTGCAATTCTGAAAGGATTAGATACACTAAATGAAAATATTGTTTTTATAGCTACAACAAATTTATATGAGTCATTTGATAAAGCTTTAATTAGAAGATTTGATTCAGTAATTAATTTTAATAGATATGAAAAAGAGGATTTAATAGAAATATCTGAATACATATTAAATGAAGCGTTAGATAAATTTAAATTTGCAGGAAGAAATATCAAACTATTTAGAAAAATAATGAATTTGATGACAGATATACCATATCCAGGCGAATTAAAAAATCTTATAAAAACTTCAATAGCGTTTAGCAATCCGAACGATGAATATGATTATTTAAAGAGATTATTTGCCCTAGTAAATAAAAACAATAATGATAATTTAAAGAAATTACAAGATTTAGGTTTTACAGTTAGAGAAATTGAAATATTAACTGGAATTTCAAAGAGTCAAGTTTCAAGGGAAATAAAAGGTGATCAAAATGAATGAATTATTACAATTAAAAGGTAAATTTTTTCAAAAATCAAATAATTCTAAGCCAGGCCCATCAAATCTACCTAAAGGAAATTATGTAGAAATTGATCATTTAAAAAATTTAGAAAAACAATTATTAGATTTACAAGAATTTTGGAACAAAGAAAAATATTTAAATGGGGCATTAATAAGTGTGTTTTATAAAGATGTTGTAGCAAAAAGTAGAAGAGTTAAAGGATTTCTTTCAAAAGGAAGTCAAACAGCTAATAGCTCTATAGTTGGAGCAAAATTTACAGATGGAGACAAAAGAAAGCATATTATAACACATTATATAACTAAGGAAATATTAGCTGAAACCATTAATAGAATAAATGAGTCAATAAAAATTGTATCAGAAAAATTTGGCAATGAAATTAATTATTATAATATAGAACAAATTAATAAAAAGAATATTAGTATAGACAAATATAATATTGCTAGGAATAATTTTGTTAACATTATAGTAGATTCGTTTTATGTTGAAAAGTTTTCAATTTTGGAAGAAAAAGAAGATATAATTCAAAATGCTCTTATTACAATATATAAAACAGATATAGATACAAAAGAACTACTTGAAAAAATAGGAATAAAAATATTTTCTTCCAGAATATTAGATGAAACAACAGTATTTTTAACTCCAGATGAACTGAAAATATTAAAAAATAATGCACCATATTTAATAGCGATGGCAGTAAGTGACTTAACTAATTATAATTATGAGGACTTTTTTGAGACTGATGATGTAGTACAAGTTTCAATACCAGATCCTACTAACGAACCTACAATAGGAGTAATTGACACATTATTTGATAAAAGAGTTTATTTTTCTAATTGGGTAGATTTTATTGATAAAACAGATCCGAATATACCCATAGAAAACAGGGACTATGAACACGGAACCGAAGTGACATCAATTATAGTAGATGGTCCGCAAATTAATCCGGAAATGGATGATGGATGTGGAAGGTTTAGAGTTAGACATTTTGGGGTGGCTAGAGCTACTCAAATGAGTTCTTTTTCAATTCTAAAAGCAATAGAAGAAATTGTTTCAAATAACAAAGATATACATGTGTGGAATCTTTCTTTAGGGTCTTCATTAGAAGTAAATCCTAATTTTATATCACCTGAAGCAGCTTATTTAGATAAAATTCAATTTGAAAATAATGTAATATTTGTTATTGCTGGAACAAATAAAACAAGAGATGATAAAGAAAGAATAGGGTCACGCGCTGAATGAATGAACGAGTTAGTTGGTAATGGCGCTAATATGAGAGGAGAGCCAGCCACATATGCAAGAAAAGGTATTGTTTTATCATTTTTTAATAAACCGGATATTAGCTACTATGGTGGAGATATAGACAGATATATGAGAGTATGTGGACCAACTGGTGAAGGTAGAGTTATAGGAACATCATTTGCTGCACCGTGGGTTGCTAGAAAAATGGCATATTTAATTGAAGTTTTAGGATTCTCTAGAGAGGTTGCAAAAGCATTACTTATAGATTCTGCTACTACATGGGATGAACAAAATTCAAATGAATTATCATGTATGATTGGTTATGGTGTTATACCAAAAAGAATCGAAAATATTTTAAAAACATCTAACAATGAAATAAAATTTATTTTATCTGGTAAGTCAGAAAAATATGATACATATAATTACAATATTCCTGTACCAATATATGCAGATAAACATCCATTTATAGCTAAAGCCACAATGTGTTATTTTCCTAATTGTTCTAGAAATCAAGGAGTTGATTATACAAATACAGAATTAGATATATATTTTGGAAGAATAGGAGAAAAAGGAATATTATCAATAAATGAAAATACTCAATCAATAGACGGAGAACATTATTTAAGAGAAGAAAATGCAAGAAAATATTATCGAAAGTGGGATAATGTAAAACATATTAGGCAGATATATAAAGAAGGTATAAGACCAAAGAAAGCTTATGGAAATGGTATGTGGGGCATAAGTATAAAAACAAAAGAAAGATTAGAAAAAAGAGATGGAGAAGGAATTAAGTTTGGGATAGTAGTAACACTTAGAGAAATAAACGGAGTGAATAGAATTGATGAATTTATTAATTTATGTTTGCTTAGAGGATGGCTAGTAAATAAAGTTGATGTTGAAAACCAAATTGATATATATAATAAGGCAGAAGAAGAAATTGAATTTGAATAATGTTAAAATTCGTGAAAGGAGAAGAGAATGAACAAAATAGATAATGTAGAATTTTATAAAGATTTATATTTGTTTGAAATTGCTAGAAAAGAAAATTTAAATTCCAAAATATCAACTCATATAGGACTTTTAACAGTACTTGGAGGTATAGTTGTTTTTGAAATAGAGAATTTGTATCAAAATTCAAATGTTAATCCTATAATACAATTTGAATTTATAGTATTGATAATGATAATTTTAGGAATTAATATATATTACTTATATAAGGCTAATCATGGTAAAGAATATAAATATTTAGATAATTCAATAGAAGTAAAAAAAGCATTTGTTGAATTAGAAAGATATTATAAGCAATATTATGAATATTTTAAAAATGGAGAAGAAACAATAGATTCTTTAATAGAAAGAAAAAAGGAAGAAAAGTTATTAGAAATGTATATTCAATGTAGTGAAGAAAATGCTAGAGTAAATGATATTAGGAATGAAGAAACTATGAGATTTATAAATTTTTTTATAACTTCTTTAATTATAATAGGTATTATAGGAATATATTGTATAACAGTAAAGAAGCCTATAGATATTAATATTTTATACTAGGAGGTGAATTATTATGTCAGATAGTGATACAAAAAAAGAAGTGGATAAAGTTACTCCACCACCAGAACCACAATTACCAACTAAGACTTTATGCGAAAGTTTTTCAAAGAAAAACTCTAAAAATACAGAGAAAAGATAGTTAAAAATATAGCTATTATTAAAATTATATTTTTAATAATATATTTAAAGTTATGTTTTGAGATTTTAATAAGGTTGTCACATTTATTAAAAATGTGACAACTTAAGTTTAAAACTTAAATTTCACGCTTTTTAATTTATTATTAAAGGTAATTCAATAGTAGAAAATTTAACTAATAAATACAAAATAATTACAATATTTAAAGTGCAAATGAAAATAATTTAAAGGGCAATAATTGCACTTTAGAAGAACAAGCAATAATAAATATATTAAAAATAAATCCAGCAACTACTCAAGAAGAAATATCAAGACAGATTAATAAATCTGTGAGAACTGTAAAAATTATATGGCAGAAATGCAAAAAAAGAGTATAATAGAAAGAAAAAAACAAGAAGAATGGTGAGTGGTTAATTAATAATTTTAATATAAATTGATGTTGTGAAACTAAATAGATTTGTAGTTTTAAGATTTTATGGTAAAACATCAGTATAGTAGCAAATAAACTATTTTAGAAAAATATGTTTTGGAAACATTTTAACAATAATAAAAAAATTTGTTTTTTATATTATAAACATGATATAATGAACAAAATACTTTGGTATTGTAATAACTAATATACCAATTAAATATTATTGATTAATTTAGCTTTTTTATAGTATATAGTATAAATATTTAATTAAGAAATGGAGAAATAATATGGACAAACTACAATATGATAGTTTTCATAAGTTTATGGTGTCACTTGGGATAATATTAATTACACTCCCTATAGTAGCATATATTTTTTTAATTAAAAGTGAGCCAATAATTTTGAGTCAAAACGATTTTAATACATTATCTACCTTTTCGTTAAAAAATATTAGTGAAAAAGAGCATATAATAGAAAATTTTACAAGATATTTGTCTTTCTCATCTATAATCCTAATTTTATTAGGAAGTGTTCTTATTATCTATGGATGCAAAAAATGGAGCAAAATACAAAAACAATTAGATGCTCAAATAGAATATGATACCACCATTAAACAAATTAATGCACAAAAAATGAGTGCACCTGAGATTGCATTAAAAACTGCAGAAGAGGTATTAGAAGCAGAAACTATTGAAGATTGTGATGAAATTACTAATAATACACTTAATACAATATCCACATCACAAAACTACATGTTGAAATATATGCAAATTGAAGATTCCTGCTTCTCTAAAATTTCAGAACAGTATTCAAAGAAATATAATCTAAAAAGATATTTGCGTATTGGAAAATACGAATACGACTTCATCGGAATCTCCAAAAAAGACAATATTGACTTAATTTTTGATGTTAAGTATTGGAGGCAGATACCTTCAACGAAAATTTTAAAAAGTACATTACAGCGATTATTTTCATCAGGCGTGAATTACGAGAATAATGCACGTCGCAACTTTAAAATAATATTAATAATTGTTTCACCTAGAGAAAAAATAAATAGAATTAAGAGTCAAATGGTTGATAAAAATTTAAATTTTGAATTTGGATTCAATATTGAAATACGTTACTTTGTAGAGGAAGATTTATGAATTTGGAAATGTAAAACTAATAAATGAATAATTATAAAAAAATAGAATTTTATTTGATTGTGTAAAATAAAGTGTGTAAGTTATCATTAACAAAACCTACACACTTTTGATATTTTACCATAAAACAACAAGTAAAATTATATTATTATTTAACACAACTCACTATCATCTGTACACCATCCACAAAACCATTCCTATAATACTTCTCATTCCAATAACAAAGATAATCCATAAAATTCTCATCAAGTTTATCTAATTGCTTTTTTACATACTTTTGACTCTGTTTAGGTACATTCTTTAAAATATTCTCAGCAATTTCATCAAAATAAATATGGTGTTTTTTATCTTCTTCAGTAAGACTACCAAAAACCTCCTGTTCTCTATAATCTAACCACTCTTTTAATATATCATTATCATTTACTTCTCTAAAATTAACCATTTTCATATCCTCCTATACATATATAATTTCATTTAAT